>CAZFQH010000204.1:6706-7638 GCA_964520805.1 uncultured Acidobacteriota bacterium
TCTTCCCCGCGCGGAATGTCCGGATCGACCTCGACTCGCCGATGGGGGGATCGGGTTGCGGCCGGACCCGCGCCAATCGCAGAGCGTTCCGGCTGAGCCAGCTATACAACGGGCCCGCCCTGAGTGGGATCGGAACCGGGCGGGTGAGGAGACGCTTCCGATATCGGGCGGGCCGCGATGCGACCCGCCTCCATCGCGAGACGCGTTCGTTCCATCTCCCTCGCGATTTCTCGAAGGATCCGGGCGAGTTCCCCGACCTGCGCGTCCTGCGCACCGTCTCCGCCTCCTCTGGCCGCCTGTGGGTGTTGCGAATCGGAAACGCCACGCATCTTCGAGTAGAGAAAATCCCGGACCGCCTCGTACTCTTTCAGTCCCTCGATGGTCATCTCGGCGCCCGCGCTGCCGCTTGCGGTCTGGACGAGGATTCTGGAGAGTCCAAACCAGCGCTCGACCAGGTTGGATCGTAGGTGGATGTCCTGAATGCGCGCGTAATTCAGGATGATCTCGCGGCGGAACATGCGTCCCCAACGCATCGATACCCCTTCGTCAGAGAAGGTGTATCGCATCGTGCTGTAACGGACCCAGCCGAGGAACAGAAACACTAGAAACAGGGGCGGGAAGATGACGGTCGGCAGGGCGGCGACGATGTAGTACCGCTGGAGCGCCGGATCAGGACGGTTGATCGCTCTGATCGCCTCTTTGGGTTCTGGCTGGTCTTGGTTCATTTCACGCCCCGGCCGGCTGCCGCGTCACATCACATCACATCGCATCGTCATCGAGATCGAGATCGAGATCGAGATCGAGGACGCCTGGCCCCATTGAGATGAACGTCAATGCCGCCCCGGTTGTTTCACCGGTGAAGCAGCATCCGAGAGTTTGCTTCTCCTTTCGCAGGGGACGAAGCTAACCCCGTTTCGACATCACCGCGTAGT
>CAZFQH010000205.1:0-7595 GCA_964520805.1 uncultured Acidobacteriota bacterium
GGTCGAGCCGGCTCGACCGCATGGAGTCGGCGGTGCATTCCGAGGTCCACAGCTTTGTCTCGATCGTGCGGAGTATCGACGAGTGCCTGCCGTTCTGGCGCGACGAGGCCGGCCTTCTCTCGTTTCTCGATGTCACGATGCGCGAGCCGAGCATCGCGCAGTTCATGGGTCTGCCGCGTCCGGACTCCCCGCTGCGCCTCGCGATGATGGCCGACGCCACGGGGCAGCCGGCCCGGTTCGAGCTGATCGAGTTCCCCGAGGATCCGGGCGAGGTCGCGCCGTCGTGGCCGCTGCTTGGGGGACTGTTCGCTCCCGTCTTCAGGGTGGAGAGTCTCGAGGCCGCGACCGCGCTCCTGCCCTCTGCCCGGATCGGCGAGGCGGTGGAGATCGTGGAAGGCGGAACGCGCATGCGCGCAGCGTCCGGCCTTGCGCCCGGCGGCGTGCGATTCGAGTTGAGGCAGGGGTGACCCGCCCGCGGCGCGCCTTCTTCGACAGCCCCCTCGGACAGGCGCACTACATCGAGGCCGGTCCGAGAGAAGGCACGCCCACGGTGTTGCTGCATCAGACACCCCGATCGACCGACGAATTCGCGGAGGCGCTTCCCCTCCTGGCCGTCCGGCGTCGAGTGATCGCCCTGGACACCCCGGGCTACGGGTGCTCAGACAGAGTCGCCGGCGAACCGCAGGTCGCGGACTATGCCGGCGTCGTGCGGGCTCTCCTCGATCACCTCGGCGTCGCGCAGGCGGATCTCGTGGGACACCACACGGGGGCAATCGTGGCCATCGAGTGCGCGGCCGCCTGGCCCGACCGCGTGCGCCGTCTCGTGCTCTCCGGCCCGATGTACCTCGATGAACAGACCCGACTCGAACTGGCGCCGCAGTTCCAGCAGTGGGCTCCGGACCCCGCGGGTCTCCACCTCATCGAGAAGTGGAACCGCATGGCCGCCTGGACCTCGGATCGCGGACTCCTGCAACGACTGGTGGTCGACCTCTTTCGTGCCGGTGAGCACAGCGAACAGGGTCATTTTGCGATCGCGGCCTATCGGATGGAGGACCGCGTTTCCATGGTGAAGTGCCCGGTGCTCCTGATCTATGGCGAGGGAGACCCCTTCGCGACTCCGGAGGCGAATCGCCGGCGGATGCGAAGCGCCCTGCCTCAGGTCCGCGAAGTTCTGCTCAAGGGCGGCGTATTTCTTCCCAACGAAGCGCCCGAAGCCTTTGCCTCGGCCACTCTCGACTTTCTGGAGTCCTGCTCACCTTGAATGATCCAACCACGCGACCCTCGAGGCAGACCGTGGTGCGGGTCGCCCGCCTGCCCGTCGGGCTTCCCCGCGAGACCGACTTCATCGTTTCGAGCGAGGCGGTTCCCGAACCCACAGACGGCGAGTTTCTCGCTCGCACTGTCCATCTTTCGCTTGACCCCTATCTTCGGAGCCGATTGGCCGGTCGCCATCTGGGCCCCCCCGTGGCTCCAGGAGACGTAATGCCCGGTCGCTCTCTGGTCCAGATTGCGCAGAGCCGTCACACCGGCTTCGGGGAAGGGGAGTACCTTGTCATGGAGACCGGCTGGTCCGAGTGGACGGTGTCTTCGGGTCGCGACTCACGTCGTTTCAACCCCGCGATTGGTCCCCTCCCGACCGCCCTGGGCGTTCTGGGCATGCCGGGGCTCACGGCCTGGGCCGGGGTCGCGGAACTTGCAAGGCCTCGGCCCGGAGACACATTCCTCGTCTCCGCGGCTGCCGGGCCCGTCGGGGCCACCGCGGGTCAACTCGCTCGAATCGCGGGTTGTCGCGTGATCGGCATCGCCGGGTCCGAGGAGAAGTGTCGGCACCTGACGGAGACGTTCGGCTTCGACGTGGCGCTCAACTACAAGGCGCCGGACTTCACGAACTCCCTCCGGAGCGCATGCCCTGAAGGCGTTGACACGTACTTCGACAATGTGGGCGGCGGCCTCCTCGAGGCGGTGCTTTCCGTCCTGTCTCCCGGGGGAACCGTCGTGCTGTGCGGGCTCATATCGCAATACAACGCGGAGGGCCCGCCGTCGGGGCTGAATCTCGGCCTCGCCATCGCGAGACGGGCCCGACTGCTGAGCCTCGTGGTCCACGACCACGAAGACAAATACGACGCGTACCTGCGTCGAGCCTCCGAGTGGGTGAGGTCCGGGCGCCTGCGCTATCTCGAAGACCGGGCGGACGGCCTTAAGGCGGCGCCCTCCGCTTTCGCGCGCCTGATGCGCGGCGACAACGTCGGGAAGGCGCTCGTGGTCGTGGGCGCGGAGCGAGGCTGAGTCCTGGGACCCGGACTGCGTGAGGAAAGGCAGAACATAATGCAAGAAGAGACTGAAGTGATCACGACCCTCCGGGGAATCGTCGGCGATGGGTACGTGCTCACCGGGGAGGCCGATCGGCGCTTCTTCTGCCACGACATCTACGGCCCCGGAGAGCTCACCGCGTGCGTGGTCCAGCCGGGCAGCGTCGACGAGTTGCGGGGCGGCGTGACCGCAGCGACCTCTCGTGGCTTCGCGGTGGTGCCGCGCGGGGGAGGCAGCTCGTACACCGGCGGCTACCTTCCCGACCGCGCCCGGAGCGTGATGATCGACACGCGCCGACTCGATCGCAGCGTCGAGGTGAACATCGACGACATGTACGTCACCGTCGAGTGCGGGATCACCTGGAAGCAGCTCTACCTCACCCTGCGCGAGAAGGGCATGCGCACGCCCTTCTGGGGACCACTCTCGGGAGCGGTGGCGACGGTGGGCGGGTCGCTGTCGCAAAACGCCATCCTCTGGGGCTCGGCGAAGTACGGAGTGTCGGCGGAGAGCGTGCTCGGCCTTGATGTTGTTCTCGCCGATGGCAGCCTGCTCACGACCGGCTCGGCCGGTTCACGCGCGACCAAGCCCTTCTTCCGCCACTATGGCCCCGATCTCACCGGCCTCTTCCTGGGGGACAACGGCGCTCTGGGAATCAAGGCGCGCGCCACCCTGCGCTTGGTGAGACTCCCGAGCGCGGTGGAGACCGCGTCGTTCGGCTTCGCAAACCATGAGGACATGACGGCATTCATGACCGAGGTTGTGCGCGAGGGCCTGGTGTCGGAGTGCTTCGGCATGGATCCAGAGCTCACACGCCAGCGCATGAAGCGCGCGAGCCTGGCCCAGGATGTGAAGGCGCTCGCAGGCGTGGTCGCGTCGGCGAAGAGTCTGCTGGGCGGTGTCAAGGAGGCGGCCAGGGTCGTGATCGCCGGACGGTCGTTCCTCGACGAGTCGCCCTATTCCGTTCATGTGGGCGCCGAGGGGCGCGACGAGGTCGGGGTGCGAAACGCCATCGCGGAGGTGCGCCGCGAGGCCGGGCGTTGCCGCGGCCACGAGGTCGAAAACACGATCCCGAAGGTGCTGCGCGGCGACCCATTCGTCTCAATGACGAGCGCCATCGGACCGGAGGGCGAGCGATGGGCGCCGATCCACGGACTCGTCCCCCTGTCCGAGGCCGCTTCCACCTGGTCCGCGGTGCGCGCGCGGATAGAAGACGAGCGCCCCTCGCTCGATCGGCTCGGGATCGTGATCGGCACCCTGGTGGCGGTGGTCGGTCCCGGCGCCTTCGTCCTGGAGCCCGTGTTCTATTGGCCGGGTCCACGCACGGTCTTCTACGAACGGATGCTCGACCCCGCGACCCTCGGGGGATTCCGTGACTTCAGGGAGAATCCGGAGGTCGTGGCCTTCGTGTCTGCCATGCGAAAGAAACTGATCTCCCTCTTTCTCGAGAAGGGCGCCGTCCATCTGCAGATCGGCAAGACCTATCCCTTTCGCGAAGGGCGACGAGCGGAGACGTGGGCGCTTCTCGAAGCGATCAAGTCCGCCGTCGATCCGAAACGACTGATGAACCCGGGCTCGCTGGGCCTTGAGTGAAGTGCGGCCTGCTGGAATACGGAAGTCGTCCCGCCGAGGCATCGCCCTCGGAAACCCTTCCAACATGCCTTCTGTTGGAGCGAACGGGAAACGAGGGCAGGCCGGGGGCTACGAATTCAGGAATGCGAGCACGGCGGCGGCGATGCCCTTGGGGTCGACATCGAACAGACCGTTGCCGAGGTCTGTCCGCTCCACCATCTCGATTCGCGGCTGCAACTGCCTGGCCGCGAGCGCGTGGTCGTAAAGCGTGTCCTTCGACCGAAGCAGCAGGATGCGCTGGGTCACCTTCGGCAGCGCTTCCTCGACCGGATAGCGAGCAAGCGCCTGCAGCGCCCAGTACGATTTCTCCGGATCCGCCCGGAGCTTCTCGGAGTAGTTTCGGTGCGTCATCTCGAGGGTCTGCCCCGGACCCCGTCCCGCGACACCGCTTTTCCAGGGCTTCAGGATATGGGCGCCGTCCTCGGTGATGGGGTCGGGCACGAAACCCTTCAGAAGCTCGGCGCGCCGCGGCGGATCGAAGATCGGCATCGATGAGAGCACCAGGCGGCGGATGCGCTTCGGCTCACGGATCGCCATCTCCACGGCCATGATGGTTCCGGTGTGGTATCCGAGGACATCGATGGAGCTCGCAGTCCGGCCGACCAGGGTTAGCGCGGTGCCAAGGAGCACTCGCGCGTAATCGGCGATCTCAGGCGGCGAAGGTGGAGCCTCTGACTCGCCATAGCCGGGGGTGTCGATTGCGATGGCCAGTCGATCCACCGCGAGGTCCCCGAGCACGCTTGCGAACATGCGGGACGAAAGCGGGGTCTGGTGGAGGCAGAGGATCGGCGGCCTCTTCGCGGGCCCGAGGGGCTGCGCCACCCGGGCGTGCACCTGGCCCCAGTCCCCGTCTACGAAGACGCGCCGGACCCGCGCCCTCGCCTCCGCGTTTGCGATCGATGTCGGGACCAGCGTTCCAAGAGCCACGGCCGCGACCGAACGCGCCGCGTCCCTTCGCGTGATGTGGTCCCGCATCTACTTGATCGGACTCCGCTGGTTGATCTCAAGCACGTGACCGTCCGGATCCATGCAGAAGAGGAACGTTGCCGACCCGCGCGATCCGTCGCCGAACGTGATCTCGCTCGTCTTCGGCTCCTTCAAGATCCGGTAGCCGCCCGTCTTGAGGCGCTCGTGAATGCCCGCGAGGTCGCTCGTCTCCATCATCAGGACCACATCGCCGGGAGCTATGGTGTCTTTCTTCGGCGCGGTTTTCCGGTCGCCGTACTGAAGAAGCCCGACCATCCCCAGCCAGGGGTCGCGGCCCTTCATGATGACGAAGTGCGAGGGAGTGCCGATCGGATCTCCCGTGGGGAGGTCGCCGCCCGATTTGCCCTTGTTCTCGACCCATACCGATAACCCGATGGCGTCCCGGTAGAAGGCCACCGCCTTGTCGATGTCGTGGACCAGCAGGGTGGACCGGCGCATCACCGTTCCCTGCGGAAAAGCCGAAGGGGCGGGAGTCTGAGCGGAGGCGGGGATGCCCAAGGCGAGAAGGGAAAGGCTGACGGTGATCAGGCGTTTCATTTACGACCTCTTCGTTTGGCGTCGAAACTGCGACCGGCAACCTCGAAACCCTGGAGGTCGATGACGCCCAGCCGATCAAGGGCGGATTGTTCCAGGCCGATGGCCTCGAAAGCCGCGGACGGGGCGGAGAGAAATCGGGCACGGATCGCAGGGTCGGCGTAGAGACGGGCCAGGAAACCTTCAAGAGCCACGGCATCTCGTAACCCATCCGATGTGAGGCGGAGGCTCGCCGGCCCCGACGGGTCAGCCTGAATCACGAGCGCCCGGCGCGTGCGGCCCCTTGAGAGAGCGGCCCGGGCCAGGTCCAGCTGATCAAGCAGGCAGGCGAAGTCCGGGAAGCGACCATCGCGTTCGAGGACCACACTCAGAGGAATCGAAGTCCGCGCTGCCAGTTCCTCGAGCAGCAGAAAGACTTCGTCAGGAACATCGTGTCGATGATCGTCGAGGAGCCGGCGCTCCCCGCGCGAGGACTGCGTCCATGATCTCGCCGCGATGTTCGACGCTTACTCCAGAATGTCGCTCGCCGTCATGTCCTTTGACCGCCGCCCGAAAGGCGCTGACATGGCGCGGCTCTTCAAGACCGCTGTCGCTAACTTCGGCGCGCCTCGATACCTGATCTTCGATCTCGGAGGCGAGTTCACGTCGCGTGTGTTCCTGAAGGCTGTTGCCAAGACCACGACCGTTCCAAGAACCGCGTCGGTCGAGAACCTCTACGCCAACGCTCAGATCGAAAGCTTCTGGAAAACCCTCAAAGGAATGGCGTACTTCAAGATCGTTCCGCCGCTTACCTTCGGAGACTTCGAGCAGCGCGCTGCTATAGCACTCCACTACTACATCCATTTCCGTCCTCACTCGGGTCTTGACGGACGTACTCCGATCGAAGTGTTTCGCAACGCGCCTGTGGTGACTACACCCGTCGCTCCGCCTCGCGGTCTGCTCGGTGGTCGGGTGGATCCATCTCCGCTCGACATCACGTTCGTTGACGGAGAGCGAAAAGAAATTCCGACTCTGACGCGTAACTCCGACTAACCCCACTTTCGAAAAAGCCGATCGCCAAGCGAAAGCCGGAGGTGTCTCTACTTGTCGTTCCTCCCTCTCAACATGACTACGCACCGCTCAGATTCTCCCGGAAGTCAGACCGTCTCGCGACCCGTTTTCACGCCCGTTTCCTCAACTCAGACTCCATTTCCGTACTCCCTCATTCCAGAACTCCGCTCGCTATCACCTCCTTCGAGGGAAAGCCGGACGGAAAGCTCATGGCGAATCTCCTCAAACGCGCTGTCCTCGCCTTCGGAGCCCCGAAGTACATCATCACCGATCGGGATGCTTTCCGGCTTTGTCACGCGTGCCTGATCCGCTACGCACGTCACCCCCGGAGCGGTCCAGCGCCCGTCCGCACTCCCCTCGCTTTCATGATCCCGGACGCAAGAGCCTCGGGACTCGGTTTGGATCGACCGATCGCTCGCTCCGCCTTCAGCGTCGGATCGGATGGGTCAACCTCCTCGAAGCAGTAGGTGCGATACGTGGAATCCCGATAGTAGAGTCGGCCAAAGGCCGGAACAACGTCCCGACGGCCTCGTGGCCCGAGGCCAGGCTCCGCGCTGCGCATCACGCTGAAGAAGGCCTACGATGGGACGGTCGCAGTTGACATGGACCCTCTATCCCTATTGTGCCGACTCGCCACGAGCGTGCCGCCCCCACGCTTCCATACGATCCACTACGCGGGGGTACTTGCCGCAGCGAGTCCATGGCGCTCGCGCATCACGCCGCCTCCGCCCGCGGCGAGTGACGATGAAGAGCCCGAGAAGAGGGTACGTAAGAGCGGCGAGGTTGCTCTCGGGCTCGCTGCCTTTCTCGTGCCAGACGCCATCGAGGGCGATCGTGTGCAGATGAGGGTTTAAGCGCAGATCGGAGGATGTCCTCTGTACCGCGGTGACCGCGCCGGTCTTCGCACCCAGGGCGCCCTCCTGCGCTGCTCGGCGTACATAGAACGCATGTACCGTGGCCCAAGGCCAGGCTGCGCGCTATCCACGAAGATCTGTGTAAGCCGACCGAGCAATTCACCGTGCCCCAAGGGCAGGCTTCGCGCCGGCAGTGGGTGCTGACCTTCCCGTTCTCGTGGAGACCAAGGC
>CAZFQH010000206.1:0-7589 GCA_964520805.1 uncultured Acidobacteriota bacterium
CCCGCGAGAAGAGGCTGGCGATGCCGGCTCGATACGGGTTCGACGGCTCCGAGACGACGATGTCGTAGTTCGACGGGGTGGTTTGAAGGAACTCCCTGGCATCGCCTTGGTGGATCTTCACCTTGGGGTTTGAGACGACGTTCTCATTGACCGCGGCGAGGAAACGGGCGACATCCACAATCCGCGGCTCGAGTTCGGAAACATCCACCCGCTCGATTCCCGGCACGACACCGAGCCAGCCCGCCGTCCCGCCGGTGCCGAGGCCAATCACCATGGCGGATCGAGGGTCGGGGTGCAGGAGGGCCGCGAGAACCCCCGCCATCACCTGGGTGGGCGCATCCAGGGTGGCGTGTCCGTCCACCTTGCCGTTGACCACGAAGGTCACCCCATTCGCGACTCTGAGCGCCACGGAACTCTCGACCCCGTCCGCTTCCCACAATACGGATCGGCGAATCGAGGCGAGGGCGTCGGCCACGCCGTCGCCCGAGCGTAGAGACTCGAGGCCGGAGCGGCCGGCCCCGATCTGGGAGTGGCGCCAGGCCGCGGTGGGACCTGTGGCGAACGCAGGCAGAAAAGCAAGAAATGAAAGGGCGAGAAAAGGGCCCCGACCGGGATATCGGGTGGCGAGGGTGGCCGCGAGGGACATCGCCACCATGGCCGCTCCCGCCAATCGCCATGCCCCCGGGGCGGTCAGTAGCGGCAGAGCGCCGAAACCTCCCACCAGGGAACCCAGGATTCCCCCGGCCATGTTCCAGACATAGGCACTCGCGGTGTCCCGACTGACTCCTCGGCGGCCGCTCCCGAGGAGGGCGATCATCAACGGGAACTGAAAACCCGCGACCACCGCCGCCGGGAAGGCCACAAGCCCCGCGACCACCGCCCAACCGGCCACGGCTCCGCCAAACCCCAGCACCGACAGACCACGCAGGGACACGGCCAGAACCGCCAGCCGATCCCCCGCCGCAAACGGCAGCAGAATGAGGAGTCCCTCCAGGGCGCAGGTCCAGGCAAAGAGGCGCAGGGTCACGCGCCCGCCGCGAAGACCGTACAAGGAGTACGCGGCTCCGCCCACACCGATTCCGAGAAGGACCGTGGCCAGAATCAGGCCGAAGGTGAAGACCGTGCCGCCCAGGATCGGGGACAACATCCGGTACCACACAAGTTCCATCACAAAGAAAACGAAGCCGGTGACGAAGGCGGCGGCAAGCACGAAGCGTCGAGGAGCCGGCGCCTCCTGCTTACTCGTGGCAGCCTGGCTTGACGCACTCCCTGCGTCGCCTGCAAGGTTGGCAAAGCCATCCGGCCCAGTCTGCGGAACAGGCGCCAGGGCGCGCGCACGGACAAGCGCGACCATCGCCACGATGGCGTTGAGAAGGGCCGCGGCCACGAGAGTCCGCACCGTCCCCAGCCTCTCGAGAGCGACAAAGGTCGATAGCAGAGAGCCGGCCACCGCGCCGAGGGTATTGACGCCGTAGAGGACGGCGATACGCAGTCGCCTGGGGTCGGAATCCACGCCTACCGCGGCCGCCGCCGCCGGCAAGGTCCCTCCCATCAGAACCGTGGGGAGCAAAAGGACGAGGGCGGTGAGCACGAGCCTCAGCGCGGTCCCCACCGTGGGGCCCAGAACCACTTCTCCTCCGAGCCAAAGGTAGGCCGAACGAGCCAGGGTCAGAAGTCCGGGCGACAGAAGCGCGCCGATGGTGACACCGATTTCAAGCCGGCCGTATAAACGCAGAGGATTCGGGGATCGATCCCCGAGCTTCCCGAGAAGCAGCGCGCCTGCTCCGAGGCCGAGCGTGAAGACGGCAAGGACGGCGGCCGTGGCCGAGGTGGACCCCCCGAAGATGAGCCGGAACTCCCTCGTCCACACCACTTGGTAGACGAGGGCAGAGGCCCCCGAGCCCATCAGGAGAAGAGCCATCTCGGCGGTCCGCAGGCCTCCCCCGCCGATTGGCCCGCTCGCCGAGGAAGCCTCGGCCGAAGTGTTCACTTACGCCCTGGGCGAGAGTGCTGCACCCGGCACCTGTTCGTCGGCGTGATAGCTCGATCGGACCAGCGGCCCGGACTCCACATGGCCGAAGCCGAGGGAAAGGCCATGGGCCTTCAGTCGAGCGAACTCGTCGGGGCTGTAGTACTTCAGGATCGGCAGGTGATCGAGCGACGGTCGCAGGTACTGCCCGATCGTCAGGACGTCAACCCGCGCCTCCCGAATGGCCCCGATGGTCTCGAGGATCTCATCCCACTCTTCGCCAAGGCCCACCATGATTCCGCTCTTCGTCAGGAGCCCCGCATCCTTGGAGCGGGAGAGCAGTTCCAGTGATCTCTTGAAGTTGGCCCCCGGCCTCACCTTCCGGTAGAGGCGCGGAACGGTCTCCGTGTTGTGGTTGAGAATGTCCGGCCGTGCGTCCAGGACGACCTGGAGGGCCGTCCAGTTTCCCTTGAAGTCCGGGATAAGGACCTCCACCGCGCACCCTGGAACCTTCTCCCTCACCAGCCGAATCGTCTCCGAAAATGACCAGGCCGCCCCGTCCTTCTGCTCGTCACGGTTCACCGAGGTGATCACCGCGTGCCGAAGGCGCATGGCGGCAATGGCCTCGGCTACCCGGCGCGGCTCGTCCGGGTCGGGAGGAAGGGCCGCGAGACCGGTTTTTACCGCGCAGAAACCACAAGCCCGGGTGCAGGTGTCTCCGAGGATCATGAAGGTGGCGGTGCCGCGGTTCCAGCAGTCGCCGATGTTGGGACACCGCGCCTCCTCGCAGACCGTGTGCAGCCGCTGGCCTCGGACCAGATCGACGAGCGCGTCGTAGCGCGCGCCGATGGGAGCCCGGGCCTTGATCCAGTCCGGCCTGGGAAGTGGCGAAACCACACCGCCCGCCACCAAAGCAGGGGTCGCCGCCGCTTCGGCATCAAGCATCAGATCTCGTCATCCTCATCCTCGTCCTCATCCTCGTCGATGTCGTCGAAGAGTTCGTCATCGTCTTCATCCTCATCTTCGTCGTCGTCATCGTCGTCATCGTCCTCCTCGAACTCGTCTTCATCCTCGTCGTCGTCCTCGTCGTCGTCATCCTCGTCGAGGAGTTCTTCTTCTTCCTCCTCCTCCTCGTCTTCGTCGGCCTCAGCCTCGGCCGGGACTTCGTCGTCGAAGAGTTCGGCGGCCCCATCGGGCTCTTCGTCCACCCACTCATCAGAGTCGTCATCGCTGTTACGGCGCGGAGAAAGCAGCAGCGATTCGGTGTCTTCTGAAATGTCGTAGCTCATGGTTTATTCGGTCTCCTCCCCGGGACATTCGGGCTACAACCCGGATCTCGTTGAATCGAGGGGGCCAATCGTACCCGCTTCGGCGCGAAACTCAGATTCGTAAAACTTTTCCGAGGAAGAACGCTGTCTGATTCCGACGAAGGAGCTTGACACTGGCACCGGGGTTGCCCTACCGTTGTGTTCGCTCTGTTGCTAGCGAAATAAGACAACGGACCGGCCGGCCGACGACTCTTCCAGGAGGAAATCCATGTCCGACTCCACGCTCCCCCTGGAGTTCGCACGCCTCCTCAAAGACGTTGGAGACTGGGACGCCGAAATCACCGTCCCCAGCCGGGAGCGGCGCCCCAGGCATCGAGGGGCCGCCTCAGTGGGCGGCTGATCAGCGGCGGACGTTGGCTGCTCACCGACTTCAAGAACCACACCACCGGCTTCGAGGGGCATGGCGTGTACGGATACAACCCGGCCTCCGGAAAGTATGTCGGAACCTGGGTGGACGACATGCGGACGAATCTCTACGTCGGCGAGGGCGAATGGGACGAAGAGACCTCAACGATGACATACGGGTGGAAGGCCATCGTTCCCAACGGGTCTGCAATGACGTGACGGGAGACCACGACCCGCGCATCCCCGAACGAGCAGATTTTCCGCGTCCTCTTCCCGCACCAAGACGGCACCGAGTTCGAGATGATGCGGGTGGTCTACCGTCGGGCCTGAACACAAGCGCCTCCTACAAGGCCTACTTTGCTCCCGAGGATCCCCTCCACACCACCGGGATGACCGACGACCTGTTCAGCTGGGCTACAACGCGGTTCAGGCGCTTCAGAAGCACGGTGACAAAGACACCATCATGCTGATCCTCATCGGTTCCGCCCACGCGATGTTCTCGTCTCGATGGACGGCGTCGCCCTCACCGACCGCGAGATCACGAACCACGGTTGGCACCGACTATCACCGTCCCCCCGACACCGCGGACAAGATCGACGCGCGGGTCTAGTGGAAGTGGCGGCCTTCGCGCGAGAGGGCATCGCCTACCTCGTCGAGCGCTGAGGCCGCGAGGTTAAGCGCCGGTTTTGGCGATCTCTCTCACGAAAACCCAGGACGTGTCATTCGCCTTGTTGTAGAACAAGGTCACCGTCACGTTGCGAGGGGCCATCTTGAAGTCGAATCGATAGGGAAAGACTTCATGCAGTTCCTTGCGGGCAACGCCCTCGAGGAACTTCCCGGCGAATTCGCGGACGTTGGTGCAAGGGGCCACGGTCTCGAAGAAACTCTGCCCGATGACATTCTCCGGCTTTCGACCGGTCAGCTTCGCTTCGTAGTTGTTGAAGCGCAGGATGGTGCCTTTGGCATCGAGCTGGATCGCACCAAAAGGGAGCGCATCCAGGTGTTCAGGCTTCATGTGGTCGATCTGTTCAAGTTCGGCGCGAGAAAAACCGGGGGTGTCTTGCTGGGTCATAAATCTCCTTACAGAGTGCGAGTCTAGAAGGCTCGCGGTTCATTCGTCAACTTAATGAACAGGTATTGCACAGTATCAAGGATAGATCCGATAGAGCATGCGGGGGAAGGCGATGGTCTCGCGGAGATGGTCGATTCCACATATCCAGGTGACAAAACGTTCGACCCCGAGGCCAAAGCCCGCGTGTGGCATCGAGCCGTACTTGCGCAGGTCAATGTACCAGCGGAAGGCCTCTTCGGGCAGGCCGTGGTCATGCAATCGTTTCAACAGCAGGTCAGGGTCTGAGATCCGCTCGCCTCCGCCCACGATCTCGCCATAGCCCTCGGGAGCCAGAATGTCGGCGGAGAGCGAGTACTTCGGGTCCTGGGGATCGGGCTCCATGTAGAACGCCTTGATGGCCGAAGGAAACCGGTGGACGATGATGGGCTGGTCGAACGACTCGGCCAGCACGGTCTCGTCGGTACCTCCGAAGTCGCTTCCCCACTCAGTCTTCGAGCCCTTTTCGCGGATGATCCGAATGGCGTCGTCGTAGTGAACCCAGGGAAAGGGCGTCCTGACCTTCTCGAGTCTGGCGAGGTCGCGACCCAGGCGCTCAAGCTCCAGGCGCCTGGTTGCCAGCACCCTCTGGATGGCGAAGCAGATCATGTTTTGCGCGACCTCGAAGGCATCGGCCAGATGCGCGAAGGCCATCTCGGGCTCGATCATCCAGAATTCGGTGAGGTGGCGGCGGGTCTTCGATTTCTCGGCGCGGAAGGTGGGCCCGAAGCAGTAGACCCTACCGTGGGCGGCGGCATTCGCTTCGTTGTAGAGCTGACCGCTCTGGGTGAGGTACGCAGTCCCCTCGTCGAAGTACGGCACTCCGAAAAGAGTGGTGGTTCCTTCACAGGCCGCGGGAGTGAATATCGGCGTATCCACGAGGGTGAAGCCCTGCTCGTCCAGGTAGTCTCGGAAGGCTTTAATGACGGTGTGCCGGATCCGGATGATGGCGTGCTGCTTCTCCGACCGAAGCCAGAGATGCCGGTTCTCCATCAGGAAAGCGGTGCCGTGCTCCTTCGGAGTGATCGGGAACTCGTGGGTGGACTGGATCACCGTGGCGTCCTTCACGTCCATCTCGAAGCCGCCAGGGGCACGTTTATCCTCCTTGACCAGGCCGGTCACCTCGACGGAAGTCTCCTGCCCCGACTTGTCGAGGGATGTCCAGGCCTCTTCACTCACCGCGGCCTTGGAAACCACGGCCTGGGCGAAGCCGGTGCCGTCGCGCAGGATGAGGAACTGGAGTTTCCCGCTGCTTCTCTTGTTGTGAATCCAGCCCTGGACCTTCACGGTCGAGCCGACGTGACTCTTGAAGTCCTGGATACGGGCGATGGCGGTCATTTCAATTCCTCGAGGTGGCGGCGCAGGACGCCATTGAGCGAAGCGAGTTCGGGATGGCGGTCCAGATTGCGCTTCACCTGGGCGAGCGTGCCCGGAATGTAGGGAAGGTAGACAGGGTTGTTGCGAACCACCGCCATGTAGCCGAAGGTGCCCAAGGCCTTCAGATTACGCTGGATCGACATCAGTTCGAAGCGCTGTGTGAACGTCTCACGCGTCTCGTCAGGAGCGCCCTTCTGGCGAAATTCCTCGGCGCGTTCCTGCACGAACTCCTCGTCCAGGGTCACGTAACTGTCGCGAAGGAGTGAGGCGAGGTCGTACGTGGCCGGGCCCATGCGCGCGTCCTGGTAGTCGATCCAGTAAAGACGACCGTGGTGCTGCATGAGATTCCGGCTGTGGTAATCGCGGTGGCACAGCACCCGCGGCCAGGAAGCGATCTGAGCGGCCAGCGAGTGAAATCCTTCCGCGAGTTTCGAGCGGTCTTCGACCGACAGATCCACGCGGCGATGCAGTTCCAGGAAGTGCTTTTCGAAGTAGTGAAGCTCCCAGGACAACTTCTCGATGTCGAACGCGGTGTGAAAACAAACCGCGCGCTGCGGCACTTTCGGGGCCTCGCGCTGGGCCATGACGATCTCGTCAATGGCCTCCCGATATAGATCGATTTTCTGCGAGGCCGAGGATTCGCCCAGGACGTGCTGAAGCGTGCGGTCGCCCAGATCCTCCTGCTCGTAAATACCGAGCGCTCCATCCTGGCCCAGAAGCCGGGGCACGGGCAGCCCCATCTGAATGAGAGCCTGGCCCACCGTGTAAAACGGAGTCGCCACGGCATCGAAGGGGTCTGGATACAGAGCCACGATCGAGGTAGGACCGGACTTCGGGATCAGCCGGAAGTAGCGCCGGGTCGAGGCGTCGCCTGAAAGTGCGTTCACCGCGATGTCCCCGGCTTCTTCCTTTCGGCGCGTGCGCAGGTAGTTGGCGAGGCGGATGTCGGAAGCGGTCTCGGTCATGAAGTCAGTCTTTTCCAATGGGGATGCGAACGCGGGGACCGAGGATAAGGCCGGTGTACGTCCCCTTCTCCACTTCGGTTCCCGACATCACGATGCAGTTCTTGAGCCGCGCTCCTGCCTTCACCAGGGCGCCTTCCCAGATGACGCTTCCCTCGATGCGCGCGGAGGGCTCGATCACGGAACCCGAGCCCACCACCGACCGGCGAACCAGAGCGCCCTTTGACAAACGCACCGAAGGGTCGATCACCCCGGCCCGCTTCGCCTTCTTGTCGAGCAGCAGCCTTGACTGGGCGCGCAGGTACCCACCGGGCGATCCCAGGTCATGCCAGACCCCGGACTGCCGCACCCCCTGCAGGTGCGCCCCTTCCCGTAGAAGCGGAATGTAGAGGTCGGCGACCGTGTCCGAGGCTCCAGGGGGCAGACGGTCGAGGATCACGGAATCAATGACGTGCACACTCGCGAAGAGCGAAACCGTCCCCTTGCGCCCGGCGGGCCGG
>CAZFQH010000207.1:0-7557 GCA_964520805.1 uncultured Acidobacteriota bacterium
TTTCGGCACCGGATATTCGTCGCTCATGCATCTCAAGCATTTGCCGTTCACCGAGCTGAAGATCGACCGGGCCTTCACCGCGGGTCTGATGAGCAATAAACACGACGCGGCGATCGTACGTTCCATCATCGACCTCGGCCACGAACTGGGCCGGGCCATCGTGGCGGAAGGGGTCGAGAATCAGGAGGTGTTGGATCGCCTCCGTGCTCAGGGTTGCGATCTGGCCCAGGGCTTCCACATCTCGAAGCCCCTCGCCGAACCCGAACTGCGCGCGTGGCTCCGGGCCCACCTCGCGAACTGAGAGTCCGGCGGTCGGAAGAGCCGGTCGGTACTGGCTCGGGGGCACGCGGTCGCGATCTGCAAGAATCTGAGCAGGCTGCGCGTCTCGACAATGTAACCGGGCCAAACGCCACCTCAAACCTGAAGGAACTCGAATGACCAGAAAAGCCACCGCCCTCTTCCTCGCCCTTTCCCAGGCCACCTATGCCGGGCAGGTGACGTCGTCCGGCGAGAATCGCGTTTCCGTAGCCGTCACCGTGTACAACGACGGTAGAGGGCTCGTGCGCGAGGAACGCATGATCGATCTGCTCGCCGGTGTGAACGAAGTGCGCTTCATGGATGTGGCCGAGCAGATTCAGGCGCCCACCGTTCGGGTGGCGCCGCTTGAAGGCGCGCCCTTCAACGTCCTCGAGCAGAACTACGAATTCGATCTGCTTTCCCCGGCGAAGTTGCTGGACAAGTTCGTGGGTCAGAACATCACTCTTGTTCAGCAGAAGATGATCAACAACTCCACGGTTGAGGAGCAGGTGGAGGGCAGGCTCCTCTCGAACAACGCCGGAACGGTTTGGGAGATCGGCGGGAAGATCGTGATCAATCCTCCCTATTCGCGGCTCGTGTTTCCAAGCGTCCCTGAAGGTCTCATCGCCCGGCCGACCCTGATCTGGCAGATCGCCGCCCCGACCGCGGGCCGGAGGAAGATCGAGGCCTCGTACATCACGAACGGAATGCAGTGGAGTGCTGACTACGTTCTCTCCCTCGATGCCGCCGAAGAGAAAGCGGGACTGCAGGGCTGGGTCACGATCAACAACAAGTCGGGCGCCTCCTACACCGATGCGAAGCTCAAACTGGTGGCGGGGGATGTGCACAAAGCACCGGTGTATCAGCCTCAGCCGGCTGCTCGCGTCTATGCCGCGGAGATGGCGATGAGCAAGCAGAGCTTCGCCGAAGAAGGGCTTTTCGAGTACCACCTCTACACCCTCGACCGTCCCTCGACCATCAAGAACGCTCAGACCAAGCAGATCCAATTGCTCCAGGCGGAGGGGATCAAGATCACCAAGGACTTCGTACTGAACGGCGGAACCCACTACTTCCAGTCGGTGTGGTCGGGGCCTGCGTCCAAGGAGAAGGTGAAGGTCTTCGTTTCCTTCAAGAACACCGAGGCCACACCGGGCCTCGGTCAGCCCCTCCCGAAGGGCATCGTTCGTGTCTTCAAGAAGGACCGATCCGGTTCGCCGCAGTTGATCGGCGAGGACAATATCGACCACACCCCGAGGAACGAAGAGGTGAAGCTCGAACTCGGCAACGCCTTCGACATCGTGGCGGAACGGCGGCAGACCGACTTCCGTCATCTGACCGCTCGTCCGGGGACCACCTACGAGTCCGCCCACGAGATCAAGATCCGGAATCAGAAAGACACTCCGGTCACCGTCCGTGTGGTGGAACCGATCGGCGGCGAATGGACCATGATCGAGACCTCGCACCCGAACCGCAAGACCGCCGCGTTCGAAACCCAGTGGGATCTATCGGTCCCCGCCGGCGGCGAGACCGTCCTCACCTACCGCGTCAGGGTCCGATACTAGTAGGGGCACCCCCTGGTTCACGGGCAGCCACAAGGGCTTCCCCTACAAGTTTCTCGGCGGAGAGGTCGGAAGGAATTGGGCTTGTAGGGGCACTCCCTTGTGGGTGCCCTTTCCGTCGCCCTCATCACGGACGATGCGGCGATCCGTGCTGGAGAGGGCAGGCACGAGGCCTCCCCTACATTCGCGCCCCGCGGGGTAGCCGCCCCAGCTACAAAACCTCTCGCAACTTGCGCAGCCCGGTTCGCATGCGGGTCTTGACCGTACCGAGCGGCAGGTTCAGCCGCAGGGCGACCTCGGTTGGCGAGAGACCCTCCCAGTAGGCAAGCTCCAGAGGCTCGCGTTGCTCGGCGGGGAGGTCGGAGCGGGCGGTTCGCGTAGCCCACGCCGCAGGGTCGCCTTCGCGGTTGCCTGACGCCACGAGCTCGGCGGCGGCCGTCACCGAGTCTTCCCGGCGGGTCGTCTTTCGCCGCCAGCGGTCGAGCGAACGCGAGCGCACCATGATCGACAGCCAGGCCAGCACACTGCCCCGTTTCGAGTTCCTGAGAGAAGCAGGAAGGGCTCCTCGATCAGGGATCGGTGCTTCGGTTCGAACTAAGATGAGTCCCTTCATTCAGGAGCCAATCGCCTTGTCCAACTCTCCCATTCGCAAGATCCAGGCCGACAATCTTCCGAAGCCCGTGGGTCCCTATTCGCCCGGCACCGCGTTCGATCGTCTGGTCTTCGTTTCGGGACAGTCCGGCCGCGACCCGGTGACGGGTCTCACCGCCGAGGGCGTCGAGGCCCAGACCGAGCAGACTCTGCGCAACCTCGAGACGATTCTGAAGGCCGCGGGGACGGATCTGCAGCACGTCCTGCGCTGTGGCGTATTTCTGATGGACATGACCGAGTTCCCGAAGATGAACGCGGTCTACGAGCGGATGTTCGCCGGACACAAGCCCGCGCGCACCACGGTTCAGGTCACCGGCCTTCCCGGAGAAAAGCTCCGCGTCGAGATCGACTGCATCGCAGTGTTGCCCGCCTAGGCGGATCACGCGAGGCGGCGACGCCCACCGATGACACGAGAAACCCTGTATCGCGCGGGCTTTGTCCTGCCCGTGACCTCACCTCCCATCCGCGACGCCTTCGTCTCGGTGCGGGATGGCGTGGTCACGGGCGTGGGGCGGTCGAGCGAACGACCGAGGGGCGGCGGGGAAATCGAGATCGACCTCGGATCCACTCTGCTCTTGCCGGGCTTCGTGAACGCCCACACCCACCTTGAGTTGTCGAATCTCGCGGGAGCGGTGCCTGCCGATCGAGGTTTCGTTACCTGGATCGAGGATCAGATGCGGGTGCGCGCCGAACGAGGTCCAGACGATGTTCCGACAGCGGTTCGTGGGGCGATTGCGACCATTCAGGCCCAGGGCACGGCCGCCGTGGCCGATGTCTCCAACTCGCTCGCCGCAGTGGGCCCGCTTGCGGAATCCGGCCTCCACGCCCTCGTGCTGCACGAGATCCTCGGGTTCGATCCCTCAAAGGCGAGCTTGATTTTCGAACAGACCAAAGCCGCCCGCGCCGCCGCGGCCGCTCGGCTGCGGCCCGCGGTCGACGAGGCCTCGTCCACGCCGCCGGTCGCGGCCAGGGTCCGCATTGAGACCGCCGCGCACGCCCCGCATTCCCTGTCGCCCCAACTGTTCGCGCTTCTGATGAGCGATTCGGGGATTCGCTCCATTCATGTCGCCGAATCCAGAGCCGAAGACGACTTCCTTCGCCACGGCGGTGGCGTCTGGCGTGAGTTCCTCGATCGTCGAGTCGGTCCCATCCCATTCGACCCGCCGCGGACCACACCGGTTCGCTATCTCGACTCTCTGGGCGTTCTGCGCCCCCGAACCCTGGCCGTGCACTGCGTCCGCGTGGATGAAGACGACGCGAAGATCCTGGCCGCCCGCGGTGCGGTCGCGGTGCTCTGCCCGCGGAGCAATGAGTATCTCGGCAACGGCGTGCCGCCTCTTGCCATGCTCCTTGGCAACCGCGTGGCTATCGCATTCGGCACCGACTCGCTCGCGAGTTGCGCCTCGCTGGATGTCCTTGAGGACGCGCGCTTCCTCGCCCGGAAGTTCCCCCGCGTGCCGGCGGCGGCCCTTCTTCATGCGCTCACCCGGGGCGGCGCCCTGGCTCTGGGCTTCGAAGGACTGGGCGAGATCCGAATCGGGGCCATGGCGAAGTTCGCCGCCGTGCCGTTTCAAGGCGCCCCTCCTGCGGATGCGGTTGCGTACGTTCTGAATGAAGCGGCGCCGCCGCGGGGTGTTGCATGACCGCCCCGATCGCCGCGCAGGTTCTGACCTACGGGAGGATGATCAAGTTTTCGCATTCGATCTTCGCCCTCCCCTTTGCTCTCGCCGCGTTCTTCCTCGCCACCCTTCGGCAGGGTTTCGAGGCGCCGAAGCTCTTCTGGGTGATTGTGGCCATGGTGGGAGCGCGCAGCGCGGCCATGGGTTTCAATCGATGGATCGACGCCGAGATCGATGGGAAGAATCCACGCACCGCGGGTCGTGAGATTCCGGCGGGTGCCTTGTTGCGAACCGAGGTTCTGGCCTTCGTGATCGTGTCGAGTGCTTCGTTGATCGGCGCGGCCTGGCAGTTGAATCCCTTGTGCTTGGCGTTGTCCCCGGTGGCCCTCGCGATCGTCTTCGGCTACTCGTTTACCAAACGTTTCACAATGTTGTCGCACGCGGTTCTGGGCTTGTCTCTCGCCATCGCACCCGTGGGGGCGTGGCTCGCGGTTCGCGGGCAATTCGAAATCACCCCCATCCCCCTGGGCCTTGCCGTTCTCTTCTGGGTGGGCGGCTTCGACATCCTCTACTCCTGTCAGGATGTCGACTTCGACCGTGGGCACGCCCTTCACTCGATTCCCGCGCGGTTAGGTGTCCCGCGCGCGCTGATGCTGGCCCGCGCCGCCCATGTCCTCGCGATCCTCCTTCTTGGTGCGGTCGCTCTGGTGGAGCCCCTACACCTCTTTTTGTATGGGGCCGGCCTCGTGGTGATCGCGGCACTCTTCGTCTACGAGCATTCTCTGGTCAGCGCCGATGATCTGTCGAAGATCAATGCGGCGTTCTTCACGGTCAATGGCTGGATCGGGGTTTTGTACCTGATCACGGTCGTCCTCGCGGGACTCTTTCGATGACGAGCGTCGCACCTACACCCGGCCGGCCCGAGAAGGAGAACGTGCGGGCGATGTTCGACGCCATCGCGCCGCGCTACGACGTTCTCAACCGCGTGCTCTCGGCGCGGGTCGATGTCGCGTGGAGAAGGAAGGCGGTGCGCGCGTTGGGGGTCACGCCGGGGGACCGGATTCTTGACCTCGCCACCGGCACCGGGGACCTGCTTCTCGAGGAATTGGCGGCGGGGGCTATCCGTAGTGTCGGCGCCGATCTCTCTTTCGGCATGCTGCGCCGGGTGCGGCCGAAGCTCGCGAGTCGCGGTGCTACGGACTCCAGGGTTTGTCAGGGCGATGCCGAGCGGCTGCCTTTCGCGGATGGCTGCTTTGACGGTGCCTCGATCGCCTTCGGCATCCGCAATGTCCTGGACCGTGCCCAGGGCGTTCGCGAGATGCGACGCGTGGTCAAGTCGGGCGGACGGGTGGTGGTGCTCGAGTTCCACGAGACCACGGGACTGATCGGCACGGTCTTTCGCTTCTACTTCAACCACATCCTCCCGCAGATCGGAGCACTGGTGAGCAGCCGTCAGGCGTACTCGTACCTGCCGAAGTCGGTAGCGAACTTTGAGTCACCCGAGGGGTTCAGCCATCTCATGCGGGCGGCCGGGCTTCGTGATGTTGTCTCGAAGCCGCTCACCTTCGGTATCGCGTGGCTCCACGTGGGCAAGGTCTGAAGGGCAGAACAACTGATGCCCGATATCGAGTGGCAGCCCATCGACAAGAAACCATCAAACGCCGCGGAGATCGAAGCCGAGATAGATCGCATCGCCCGTGGGGGAGTGGTTCGGCTCACCCTTGGCCCGGGTGGCTGGCGGGTAAGGGCCTTGCTGCCTGCGGCGATGTGCGCGCGGGGGACGCCGGTCCAGGGCCGCGAGATCAGCGATAGGGTGGAGGACATCCTGAGCGATTTCGACTGCCCGGTGGCCCCCGACCGCTGAGAGCCCCGCCGACCGTCGGGTGTTTGGAAAGACCGTGATATCGCCAAGCGGAGCGACCGGCCAAGAAGTACCGAGGCTCTTCACCGAGCGTAAAATCTGCGGGTTGAAAGCTCTCGTCATCGGTCTCGCAGTTCTGGACTTCGCGCCGGTCTTCTTCCTCGCCCTCGGGCTCTTTTTTCTCGCTCAGCTCGTCGATCGGCTTGAGCCCCGTAGCCGGCGCGTAGCCCTCGCTGGCCTCGTACTCATTGTCCTCGGCGGGTTCGGTCGCGCGGTTTCGAACCTCGTTTTCGGGGTCACCGGGGAAGCGCTTCCCATGCTGGCCGCCACGCTTCATGTTTTCGGCGGCCCGGGTTTTGCCTTGATGGCGACCGCTCTCCACCGGTCCCGCGCAGCCGCCCGTGGCAATCCCAACGCCGGCGACCCCTGGATCGCTCCGATGGCCGTCACCTGGCTGTTTCTTGCCGCAGCTTTTTTTCTGAATTTGCGGTTCCCGGGCGAGGGAGGAAGCCTCGTGCTCGAAGGACTGGCTCTGGTGGGCGTGGGCGGCCTCTGCTTCTCCTCCGCAATTCTGAGCTGGAGGCGACAGCTTCACATGGCGGCCGGACTGTTCGCGATGAACGCGATCGGAACCACCGCGGTTGCAGCACTTAGGCTGACCGATCAAAACATTTGGATTCAAATACTTGAGGTAGTGGTTCACACCGCGATTCAGGGAGGGTTCTCCTTTGCGGCCTGGCGGGTGGCCGCCGAGTATCAGGCACGCGTGGGGCCGATCGCGGCGAAATAGTTCGTCCAAAACGCTTGTGCGACTGACTCTCTAGTCAGTAGACTGACCAGCGAGTAATCGAAGTGACCCCTCCGTCAACCACCAGAGAAGCCGTTCTCGAGCGATTCCGCGTCGAGTCCATCACCGAAGGCGCGCTGCGGGCCATCGCCAGGAAGGGCGCCTCGGTTACGATGCAGGACATCGCGGACGAATCGGGGATTTCGAAGGGCACGCTTTACCTGTACTTCAAAGACCGCGACGAACTCCTCCACCACGTGAGCGAGCGGGGACTCGGCGAATTGCTGGCCAAGGTCGAGGATGTTCTCGGCAAAGAGCAGCCCTTCGACCAAACGGTGCGCGAACTTGTCCTTGCCCAACTCCGTTTCTTCGATGAGCGCCGCGATCTTTATCGCGTTCACTTCGAACTGAAGTTTCCGGCCGGGCGCGATGCCGCCCTGTGTGACGCGCGCGTGAAGGCCCCGCCCCCCGAGAAGCAGATATTCATTGACCGGCTGACCCGCTATTTTGAAGGGCACGTCGAGAACAAGGCCCTGGCCCCGCGTCTCGCCTTGTTCTTTTCGGAAACCGTGGCCGCCACACTGTTCCGCCGGATTCCGGAAACCACCGGTCCCAGACTCGAGGACGATGCGGAGTTCCTGTCAGACCTTCTGCTGAACGGACTCTCAGGAAGAAGAAAGAAGTGATGATCCATCTGATTCTGGCCGCGGCAGGACCAGAGACTTGGTCGCGACCCGCGATCAGATCGCTCTGCGGGTGATCGCAGACTATGCGACGGCCGTG
>CAZFQH010000208.1:0-7473 GCA_964520805.1 uncultured Acidobacteriota bacterium
ATCCAGAACCAGCGAGGCGCCGACGATCGTGAAAGGTAACGCCGGTGTCGCGTACTTGTTGAACACGTGGTACGCGGGATAGGTCATCGACAGCATGACGAACGGCAGGGCCAGCAACGCCAGGCGGCTGCCCAACAGCGCGGGCAGGCTCAGAACAAACAAGACCACGAGGCCTCGGTGAAGGTCGACCTGGATATCGCTCGGAAGCAGCAGTGGAACCGCGAAGGGATTGTCGGGCTGGTGCCACAGTCGATGGAGGTTTGTGAGGACCGTTCGAAGAGACTCGGCGGGATGCCGCGCGGCGAAGCGAGCCACATCGGCAAAAGTCGAGGACACCGCGGTGTCGCCCTTGAGCGCAAACAGCTCCTTCTGGTAGGTCGTGTCTTCGATGCGCAACGGGCCCTGCCAGCCATCGCTGTCGGTATAGAGCCAGAAGCCAAGGGGATGGGGCGAGGTGTACGCGAAAAACCCGAACTGCTTATCGAGAACATGGGCCATCGGTTTCGAAAAGTGTTCGGCAGCCGCCACGGGGAGCAAGACGGCGGCGGCCCCCAGGCCCAGTGAAACCAGAAGACGCGGCGAAGCGATCAGGCTGCGACTCCACGGCAACAGACAGAGAAACATCGCAAGGAGAAGGAATGAGAGACCCTGGGGATGGAGTGACAGACCCGCTCCCAGCAGCAGGGAGGCTCCGAGGAGGCCCCGAGCATCGTGGTCACGCAGGGCCCGCAGCGCCACGAGAGCGCCGGCGGTCCAGGCCGCGAGGATGAAGGGCTCGGGCTGCACGATGCCGGGAAGGACCGCAAAAGTGGGATGCAGAAGCGCCAGAACCAAAGCCACTTTGGCGGCCCGCACACTGACCTCGGCTTCGCAGATGGCAACCATCAGAGCCACGCACCAGGCCACGGCCAGGGCCTGAACCGTATAGACCAAAGCCAACAGTCCAGGGATGAGCAGAAGGCCGTAGAGGAGACCGGTCGCGGGCAGCGCGAGATAGGGCTGAAGGTCGCTCAGGATGGGACCGAGATCGAAGGGAGATCGAATGCGGGTCATCGCGTCGGCGAATCGTCCCCCCATTTCGAGATAGGCGCCGGGGTCGCCCATCGGAAGGGGTGGATCGAAGAGGATGAACTGCACTGCCGCCAATGCCAGAGCGCCCGCGAAGGCGCCTCGCGACCGCCGGCTGAGCGGCCACAACCCGGGGAATCGCGCGAATCGCAAGGCGAGAATCAGGGGGAGGAACAGCACCATCACCATCGCCAACGGCCGCAGTTGGACCAGTCCCACTATCGCCACCGTGGCCGTGAAGGTGCCAGCGGTCAGGGCAGACAACGCCCCCAAGAGAACAAGGGATGCCAC
Organism: uncultured Acidobacteriota bacterium; assembly: GCA_964520805.1. Taxonomy (GTDB): domain Bacteria; phylum Acidobacteriota; class Vicinamibacteria; order Fen-336; family JAGNNV01; genus JAGNNV01. The sequence goes on from CAZFQH010000208.1 coordinate 1,360, forward strand.
CACGGCGTGGGCGGTCCCTCGAAGCGCGAGTCCAACCGCAAGGAGGCCGAGTCCGCTCACCAGACCTATTTCCGAAACCGATTGCTCCGAGCGTTCTAGAACAATCTCGTGCAACCGAATGCGTGAGGGAGACGCGAGGGTGACCCGACCCCCATCCGTCAGAGGGATCCGGACCACGACCGGAGCATCGGTGGCCGTGACCGTGCGCTCGCTGCGCTCCGCGAGGATCTGGATCGGTGAGGGACCAGAGACGCGCACTGTGGCGACCCGGGTCCCTCGAGGAAGGTCCAGATGCCCCAGGCCCTCCGAGACAAGGCCCTGAAGATCCAGACGCCCGCGGCCAAATCCGGCGGTGAGGCCGTGCGCCCCGTGATTCGCGGGTGCCTCGATGCGGAGGGCGAGAGTCGGAAGCACGGACAGCACCGCGAGCAACGCCACGGCTACAACGCGGAACGGAACGCGGATCAACCGAGCTCCGAGTACCGGGTCAGCCGGATGTTCTCTCTCCCCAATCGCTCCCGCACTTCCGGGGCCTTGACCGCAGCGAGTTCGCCCGCCCAGTCGAAACCCCAGGCGGGATACTCGCGGTTCAAAGTGCCCTGGTCGACGCCTGGATGCACCACAAGCTCGGTGACACCTTCAGGAATAAAAGGGAGACCCGCGAGCAGTTCGGCGGTGGTCACGCGGCCACTGGTCGCGGGCAGCCAAAGGGTATCGGGAGACTTCACGCCCTCCTCTGCCGCCGCGCGGCTCCACTTCGCGAGGGGCGCCAGAAGGAAGCTGAACTTCGTTCGCGAAGGAACAACGCGAGCGGCAACGCGTAAGCCTCGGATTCGATGTCGCCGCAGCAGGTTCAGAACAATCGGCTGGAGTACTGGAAAGAAATGGGTGTGCTGGTGGGAGTCGAGGTGTGAGACCGGAAGCCCCGTCTTCAGAACCCGAAGGATCTGAGCCTCGAGTTCCAACTCAATCTCGCGGGTTTCGATGCGCCCGGCCAGCAGTTCGACGAAGAGCTGAAGGTAGCTGCCCGGAAAGCGCCCTTCGGGGGCAAGCGTCTTCAGGATGTCCGGCCCGAGCAGCGGCTGCTCCTCCACCAGAGCGAGGTGAATTCCGAGATCGAGCGAGGGATTTCGGCTGGCCAGATCACACGCGTGTTCGAAGGAGCGACCGCAGGCCACGAGTGACGCCGAGGTGACAATGCCTTCGACATGGCCTTCGATCACGCCCCGATCGATCGCCTCGTGAATCCCCAGGTCGTCGCCGCTCACGATCAGGCCGCGGCTCATGCCCCCCTCCCCGCAAGCCGTGGCCGCTTCGCGGTCAGCAGAAGATGCGGTGAAGTGAAGCCTGCATCCAGACGGCGCAGTGCGACGTCCTCGAAGCCAGCGTCTTGAAGACGACGGCACAAGGAGGATTCGCTCTCAAAATGCATGGTGTCGCCCTTCGTGATGCGGAGAACTTTCGTGCTCACCAACTCCTGAAGCTTCAAACGCTCGAACTTCCATCGCGGTTCGGTACCTATCTCCTTCAGCACGAAGACGCCGCCCGGCGCGAGTTTGTGAAAACACGTACTGAGAAAGGAAGACCAGGAGGCCTCGGGCACCAGGTAAAGGACGTCGATCAAGGCCACGGCGTCGAAAGCGGATTCGGGCACCGCGTCGAGTCTGGCCGCTCGAAACTCGACATTCGCCCGGGTTCCCACGGTGGCCCTTGCCGAGGCGATCTTCGTCTCCGAAAGGTCGATTCCTAGAACTTTCAATTCCGGATGCCGCAACGCTGCCTCATTGGAAACCAGGCCGTGGCCACACCCGATGTCGAGCAGCGACCCCGTCGTGGGCAGCGTGGCCACAACTTCATCAAGCGGCGCCGACCATGCGCGCAAAAAGGTATGCAGCCGGACCCCAGGGGGTTGATCCCGGTAGAGAGACAGGGCGCGCATCGCTGGACGCTCTGGAGGCTCAGGCCACGTCGCGACGGAGCGCCAGCATCTCCTTCAGGATCTTTACGATCACCGCGGGGGACGAGAGGGTGGACACGCCGCGTGAGCGAGGAAAGTAGTCGACGCCGATCTGGATGATGTTGGCCCCGGCCTTGCGCGCACGACACAGAAACTCCACGTCGATGAAGCTGCCGCCGCTTTTGAGCGTGAACTTCTGCAACAAGTCGCGCCTGAAGAGCTTGAAGGAAAAGTTGACGTCCTTGATCGCGAGACCAAAAAGGCCGCGCACCAGGGAGTTATAGAAGAACGAATAGACCGTACGCAGCAGCCCCTCGGAGGTGCGATCGAAGCGATAGGCCGAAACCACATCCGCCTTCTGCACCTCCAGCAATCGGACCGCGCGCCTCAGTTCGTGCAGGTCGAAGGGGAGGTCGGCATCGGTGTAGAGCACCAGCTCCTTCGCGGCCATCGCATAACCTGCCCGGAGCGTGCCGCCAAGTTTCAGATTCACCGGGTTGTGAACCGCCTTGACCCGGGGGTCCCTCGCGCACAAGGATTCGATGATCTCGCGGGTTCGATCGGTCGAGGCATCGTTCACCAGGATGATCTCGTAGTCGGCGGTGATCGGCTGAAGCGCCTCCACGGCGGCCTCGTAGGCGCGGACCACGTAGTCCTCTTCATTGAAGAGGGGGAAGACGATGCTGATCGACGTCATGGCTTCAGGAGCCGTTCGTAGGTTTCCTGAGTGCGTTCGTCCGAGTGCGCGGTCTCCACGAACCGCCTCGATCTCTCGCCCATTTTCGCCGCGACCTGAGGGTTTCGAAAACTCCAGTCGAGCGCCCGGGTCAGGTCGCCCTCTTCGTCGCTGGGGTCGATCCTCATGACGACATCCGCCGGAATCTCGGACTGATTCGCGATGTTCGAAATGATGACCGGCCTCCCCTGGGCCATCACGCGCAGCAGGGCCGCCGACGTCTCCCGCGCCGTGGGATAGCGCAGGTGCACCACGGCATCGGTCAGGGCCATCGCCGCCGCAAACTCGTGGTCCTCAAGCCGGCCGGCGACAATGGTGCGTCCTGAAGCCCCGATCCGGTTGAGAAGTGCCTTGAGCCATGCCGGATCGCTCACCGCTCCGGCGAGAAGGAGCCGTACTCTTGGATGATGCTCGGCGAGGCGCGCCACCGCGCGAGCCACGGTCTCAATCCTCTTCTCGCGGGTCACGAGGCCAAAGCAGCCCACCACAGTGTGCTCTCGACCGAGGCCGAATCGGGCGCGCAGAGCCGTCACCGCCCCATCAGGAACCGGCAGGGCGTGCACCGGCATCGCCAAGTAAACGCAGGGGAGGTCGGGGCGAGCGGCCTGAATCGCCTCGACCATAAACGCGTTGTGCACGCCCACCGCGCGAGCCGAGGCGAGGGCGGGCTCGAACAGAGGGAAGACGTAAGGAAGGAGATCGCCGGTGGTGTTGAAATGGGCGTCTTTCAGTCGCTCCCCCTGCCCGGGGTACACGGCTTCGATGGCGGCCAGGAAGGACTGGTGGGCCTTCTCGGCCTCGTCGCGGCGGGCCTCGCTTCCCGGGTCTTTGGCATAGGCCTGCGCCTCGGGCGACTCGAGATATCGACGCGCGAACGAATGGTGGAGAACCAGATCGTGAAGGACCACCGCCCCCGGACACCGTTCCATCCAGCCATACATGAAATCGTGCGCGGGGGCGTTGCCCATCTGATAGACGATGGCGTCGAACGGCGCAAAGGCTTCACGGGCGGGCAATTCGTCCACGCGGAAGGTCGGAGTCGGCGAGGCGTGGACCTCGGTCTGATCGTGGAACAACTCGATTTTGTGCGATCCAGAAAGAGCCCGCACAACGTCCATCGTGTAGTCCGCGATTCCCGTGGGGGCGGGGGGAAGGGGCGAAACCATGGCGATTCTCATGGCCGGTCCTCCTGATGCTTATGCTTACGCTGGATTGGGATCGTCTTATCGGCGGGCATACAGAGCGTACTCGAGCGACCCATATAGAAACGCGTTCAGCCGGTCGACGTTCTCGTTGAACGCCTCCACCAGCTGCGGTGGTGTGGAATTGGTCGCCTCGACCCGGCGAAGCTGGGACAGCGGGGACACCGGCGACCGCAACTCGATTCGAACGTCGGTGTAGCCGGCAGCGGCGGCCAGGAAGGAGAGGGTTTCGGGATGCAGGGGTTTCTCGTGGGTGAGGTCCCGGTTGAACACCTCGAGAAACCCGGTGACGCTGCGCGGGTTCACAGTTTCCAGAATCAGCAGCCCTCCGCTTTTCAGCACGCGGTGCGACTCCACAAGCAGCGCTTGCAGAACGGACGGAGGAAGGTGCTCGGCCACCTGGGCTGCGAAGACACCACCGACCGCACCCGTGTCGAACGACCGAAGAAACTCGAGGAGGTCTCCGCGCGTCACCTCGAGGCCCAAAGCCTGGCAGGCGGCAACCGACGAAGCATTGCTTTCGACTCCGCTCCCCAGGAGGCCCTTGGCGGAGAGGGCCTGGAGGAACTCACCGCGGCCACAGCCGAGATCGAGAATCCTGACCCCCGCCGGCACACTCGAAAAGTCCCGCGCGTAGCTCTCGAACCGCGCGGCCAGCCCTTCGTCACTCCTCCTGAAGGTGTTCTCAAAAGCCGCGTAGCTGCTGCTGCCCGCGGCGTCGGCGGCGGCCTTCATCAACTTCGGTTCGGGAGCCCCGCTCCCGTTGTCGAGGGTCTCGCGGATGGCGCGCACTTCAGCACCCACCACCTCCACGCGATCCACGAGTCCCTTGAAACCATCGATCCGCAGGTGGAGCGATTCGAGCCGTCGATCGAAGGCCTCGAGGATCATCTCCGACCGCAGGGTCGCGTATCCGGAAGCCACCCGGTCGCGGGCGTCGGCGGTGGGAAGGAGACGCTGAGCGTATTGAATGAGGGCGGCCGAAATCTCGCGAAGGTGCGCCACCGCCTTCGTCTCCTCGCCGATAAAGCCGTTCAGGATCCGAACCACGTTGGCATTCCACTCCTGCTGCCGGGTGATCACCGGCCGGAGCGCCTCGGTGGCTCGGCGATCCAGAAAACCGCGCGGGTGACCCACTTCTGCTTCAGGCTCGCTCCAGAGACGATTGATGGCTTCGAGTTGCGCCGGCAGGTCCTTCAGCTGTTCTGCGGGAAGAGGAAACGTCGCCAGGGCATCGAGGGCCGCGAGGGCGCGCGCATAAAGGGCGTCCTCGTCGGCCTGGCGCGCCTTCAGCTTCGCGAGCGGGCCGTCCTCGGGCACGTTCTGGTCGAGGAGCGACATGGCGGACTTACTTCCCGACCACTCCCGTAAGCGGCGAACTGGCGGACCCGTACTTCCGCCGCGGCATCCGGCCGGCCAGGAAGGCCTCGCGTCCCCCGAGCACGGCATGGCGCATGGCGCTCGCCATTAGAACTGGATGTTGAGCCTCGGCGATGGCGGTGTTCATGAGAACACCGTCGGCGCCAAGTTCCATGGCGATGGCGGCGTCGGACGCAGTGCCGACCCCGGCGTCGACGATGAGCGGAACCGTGATCGCCTCGCGGATGAGTTCGATGTTGATCGGATTCTGGATCCCCAGGCCACTGCCGATGGGGGCACCCAAAGGCATCACCGCCGCGGCCCCTGCGTCCTGCAGCTTCTTCGCCATCACCACGTCGTCGCTGGTGTAGGGAAGCACGATGAAGCCCTCGGCGACGAGGATCTTCGTGGCTTCAAGAAGACCCACGACATCCGGATAGAGGGTCTTCGGATCCCCGATGACTTCCAGTTTCACCCACTCCGAAAGCCCGGCCTCGCGTCCAAGACGAGCGGTACGGACGGCCTCATCAGCGGTATAGCAGGCCGCGGTGTTCGGCAGAATGAATATCTTCTTCTGATCGATAAAGTCGAGGAGCGAACCGGCACCTTTCGGCGCATTTAGGTCGACGCGGCGCACCGCCACCGTTACCATGTCGGCTCCCGCAGCCTGGTGGGCATCGCGCATGATCTCGAAGGTCGGGTACTTTCCCGTGCCCACGATCAGGCGTGAAGCGAACGTCCGGCCGCGAATGGTGAATGGACTGTCTTTTCCGGTTTCGATCATCTAGGCGATTCTCTCAGCGAACCGGGGATGGCGCGCGGGGCACCTTCGCGCGCGGGGACGGGGACGGGGACAACGG
>CAZFQH010000209.1:0-7460 GCA_964520805.1 uncultured Acidobacteriota bacterium
CGCCGCGGTGGAGGCGCCCCAGTTGCCCTTGCCGATCACCTTGTGGTGGGTGACCTGGGTGGGCAGGCCGCCGTTCTCGCCGATGGCGATGGTCTCGTGGACGCTTTTCACCACGTCCTTCGCCTCGTTGCGCATGTGCGAGATGTGGATGCCGCCCATCTCGCCCGCGACTTTGGCGAGTTCGGTGACCTCTTCGGTCGGAGTGAAAGTCCCGGGCACGTAAAACAGGCCGGTTGAGAGGCCGAAAGCGCCGTCCCGCATGCCCTGCCGGGTGATCTCGATCATGCGGGCGAGTTCTTCGGGGGTGGCTTTGCGATCGTTCGGGCCGATGACGCTTTCGCGGATCGAACCCTGGCCGATAAAGGCGCCGTAGTTGACGCTCGTCTTCAGGGCCGCGACCTGCTCGAGATGTGGTCGCAACGGCACCGGCGAGCCACCATCCGGACCCTCGATAAGGGTGGTTACGCCCTGCCGCGCATAGTTCTCGGCGGTGGGGATGGTGAGAATGGCGCGGCGCGCGTGGGTGTGGATGTCGATGAAACCGGGCGAGAGCACCAGGCCGCGACCGTCAATTGTGCGCCTGGTTCCGAGATTCCGCCCCGCGATGTCGATTCGCGCGATCGTGTCGCCCTTCAGATAGACGTCGCCGCGATACCAGGGGTTGCCCGAACCGTCGATGATCCGCGCCCCCGTGATGGCGAGGTCGTAAAGCCCATCGTCCGGCGCGGCGGCGAGGAGAAGGCAGGCGAGGAGAATCCCCGTCGCGAGAGTTCCGAAGTGTTTCATTCCGTGCCGCCTCCGGCGGTGATCTGTTTCGCGTAGGTCTCGGGATCGATGTTGGCGCCGCAAACGACCACGCCTACGGTCTTGCCTGCCAGTCGAGCGCGCAAAGGGTACATCAGGCCGGCGAGGGCGGCCGCACCCGCCGGCTCCACCGCGAGTTTGGCGGTGCGGAAGAGGAGGCGCATAGCCTGGCGGATCTGGTCGTCGTTCACGAGAACGACCTCGTCGACAAAAAGCCGGTTCAAAGCGTACGAGTACGGCTCGCAGCGGGGCGCGCCCAGGGAGTCGGCGATCGTCCTGACCGCATCAATCGACTGGGGCGATCCCGCCTTGAAGCTCCGACTCAAAGAATCCGCCCCCTCGGGTTCCACCGCGTAGACCGCGGTATTCGGGCTCATCTGCTTGACCGCGCAGGCCACACCCCCGGTCAGGCCCCCTCCGCCCGCGGCCACGATCACCGCGTCAAGAGTCACGCCTTCGGCGCGGGTCTGATCGATGAACTCCAGGCCCACGGAGGCGGTCCCGAGCGCCGTCTTCGGGCCCTCGAAAGGATGAACGAAGGTACGTCCCTCGGTGGCCTCGATTTCCTTCACTCGCGCGAACGCCTCGTGCACGTTAGAGACGAGTTCGATCGTGGCCCCCAGCTCGCGGCACACCTGCACGCGGAAGGGATTGGCGTTTTTCGGCATGACCACTTTCGCGGTGGTGCCGAGACGGCGGGCTGAATAGCCGAGGGAGATCGCGTGGTTTCCGGCGGAGACCCCGGTGACGCCCCGCTTCAACGCCTCGGCGTCAAGGTCCAACATCACGGACAGAGCCCCGCGGGGCTTGAAGCTTCCGGTGCGCTGAAAAAGCTCCTCCTTCAGCCAGATCGAGGTTCCTTCGTCCACCACGGCGGCGAGCGCATCGTCGACGATAAGCCGGATCGGCGTGGTGACGATCAGATCGGCGAGACGCGCCCGGTTGGACCGAATGGCTTCGATCGTGGGGGCTTCGATTTCAGAGGGGGCCACGGGCTACGCTTCTCCTTCTTCCATGATGGCTTTGAGCGGGTGGCCCTCGGCCCGGGCGCGGGCATGGACTTCCTCGACCTTGGTTTCCGCGATCTCGAAGGGGTAGACGCCCGCGAGACCGGATCCTTCCACGTGCACCTTCAGCATGATGTGAACGGCTTCCGCATCGCCCTTCCCGAAGATGTCTCTCAACACTTCGACCACGAACTCCATCGGGGTGTAGTCGTCGTTCATCAGAAGGACCCGGTAGGGAGGAGTCTTCTTCTCCTTCTTGACCGTCTTCGTCCTTTCGAGGACCTCGTCTTTGGGTGTGGTGGGCGTCATCGTTTCGCTCAAGACTACTTCCGAAACCTCTCGCACGGGCCGCAGGAAGGGGGCTGAATCCGGCGATCGCGTTGAGCGGAATCCGTCCGCGAAGGGGTCGAAGGGTGGTGCCTGAGCGGCTCAGCGACCCTCGGCTACTTGCGATACACCTCGACGAGACCGATGCCCTGGAAGGCGCCCTTGCCGCGGACGACCGCCGTGTAGGCCCCCGGGCTGAGCGTTCTCAAGATGGCGGATTCGAGGGCGTTCGTGGGCGCGTTCCCGACCGCGGCGATCTAGGCCTCGCCCCAGTTGTCGTTCGAATCGATCGGAGCGGCGGTCCCCGCCTGATACAACTCGAGTCCAACTCGAAGACCTCCACGATCCCGATGCCCGTGGCGTCGCCGACCCCGGTCTCGCGCGTCGTTCGGTCTCGGTGCTCCACGGGCTGAAAGGCCCGCATCGAGCCTCGATCCTACAAGATCCCCCGAGGACCAAAGGGGCCAAAAAAGAAGGGGCGCCGAAGCACCCCTCTCTCACGACCGTTACCCGCTGCGCGGCGGGCGCCCCACAAGGGGCACCCCTACAGCCCAGGCGACTAACGGTCGCCGAGCGGCGGGGCACCCCGAAGGGTTTCGCCCTACTTGCGGTAGACCTCGACCTGCCCGATCCCCTGGAAGGCGCCCTTGCCCTTCACGATCGCGGTATACGCTCCGGGAGCGAGCGTTCTCAGGATCGCCGACTCCAGCGGGCTCGTCGGCGCGTTGCCGGCTGCCCCGATCGCCGCCGCATTCGTCGCCTCACCCCAGTTGTCGTTGGAGTCGATGGGGACCGGATTTCCCGCCTGGTACAGCTCGAGGATGGGATCCGGCAGTGAGCCCGGCAGGTTGATGGGCGACGCGCCCAGGGAGGGACCCTTGGCCGTGATCAGAACCTGCTGTGAGGCGTTTCCCTGAATAATGAAGCCGCCGATCAAAACATGATCTCCTGTAAGCACGGGTCCGCGGGTGGAGATATTCAGCAACGGGACTTCGGGTTTGTCCAGTTCGAACACCTCGACGATCCCGATGCCGGAGGTACCGCCGACGCCGCTCATGTGCACGGTGTAGCCGATTCCCGGGGTGACCGTGGTTAGGATCGCGGCCTCCGATGCGTTTGTGGGCGCCTGGCCGGAGGCGGTGATGTCCGCGGCGTTGGTCGAGGTTCCCCAGTTGTCGTTGTTGAGGATCTGGGTGGCCCCGCTGAAGAGCAGGATGGCAGGGTCGGCCAGGGTTCCCGGCACGCCGAGGGTGGCAAGCGACGGCCCGCGGCCCTTGATGATGACCTTTTTGGGCCCTGAACCGCCGACGATGAATCCGCCGATCATGATGTTGTCGCCGGTGGCCACAAGGCCACGGGTCGAGATGTTTACCAGGCGCGGAATCGTGGTGCCCTCAAGAGTGGAGAATGTCGCCACGCTGGAGTAAGCCGTCCCCGCCCCGTTCGTGGCGTAGGCCCGGAACGAATAGCCGCTTGCGGGAGTCAATCCGCTCACCGCCGCGGTGAACACACCGGTGGTCCCCGTGGCCGTCACTTTCGTGACGCCGATTCCTCCGACCTGAGGGCTCGGGTTGGCGGAGGTGAGGGCGTAGACGACACCCCTTTCCGTGATCGTCGAGCCGCCCGCTGCCGTCACGTTGCCGCCAAGGGTGGCGGAGGCGCCCGCGACACTGGCGCTGGAGGGCGTCGTGACCGTGGGCACCGCGCCCGGAGTCACACTCGCCGAGGCTGCCGAGGGCGTGCCAAGGCCGAGCGAGTTCTGGGCTTCGACGGTGCAGGTGACCGCGGTTCCGTTGGTCAGGCCGGTCACGGTGATGGGAGAGGCCGTGCCGGTGGCGACTTGCGATCCGCAGGTGGCCTTATAGCCGTTGATGGCGGAGCCGCCGTTGTTCGAGGGTGGTGTGAACTCGACCGTGACGGAGCCGTCGCCCGGGAGGACGGCGGTGATCGTGGGCGGGCCCGGAGTGCTGGTGACGGCAGTCACGGTCAACACACCCTTGGTGATGTCGAAGAAGATGTTGTTGGCGCAGCCGATACGGAAACGGCCGTTGGTGGTGGAGGCGTTGGGCACCGTCACGTCCTGGCTGCCGTCGTTTGGCGTACTGGCAAGGACGTCCGTGAAGTTCGCTCCGCCATCATTCGAGTAGCCGATAGCGACGTTCGCGCAGCTCACAGGCGCCGCCGTGGTGTTCGCTATGTCCCAGGTGAGGTTTTGGGTGGCCCCACCGTTCAGCGACGTGGCCGTGCCGAGATTCATGGTGCGGAAGGGTCCGCTGCCGCCGTCTATGGTTACCACGACTCGGGCGTCGTTCGTGCCGCCGCCGTTCGCGCGGTTATCCCGCACCGTTACGTTGAACGTGAGAGTGCGCGCGGTGGTGGGAAGGGTCTCACCATTGACGAAGGTAGTGGCGGGGGTGGTGCCGAGGATGTCCGTCAGTTTCGGGAACAGTCGGGTTCCGCTGGTGGAGGGCCGGTAGGCCCGGAACAACGGTCGGCTTCCATCGTCGGTCTGAGCGGTCGCGGCGCTGCTGGATGCGGTGCCGAGACTCCGGTCCTCCCACGAGTAGGTGAGCGAGTCGCTGTTGGCGTCGGCTCCCGTGGCGGTAAGCATGAAAGGTGTGCCTTTGGGAATGGTGTACGTTGCCGAGGCCACCGAAACCGTAGGCGGTGTATTCCCGGTGGCCGCGGTTGTGCCGCAGGTGCTGCCGCCGCCGGTGGTGATGAACGCCTGCATCTCGTCGAGGCTCACTGAATGGAACATGTCGTCGGTGTTCTGCTGGATATTCTCAACCCCGCAAATGCCGGCGTAGGCCTGAATCGTGGAGCCGCTGCCCACCTCGGCCGCGGTGCCTGCGTTGCGCGTGGAGCACGCACTCGCCGTGCCGTTGAAGCTGTGGTTGCCGCTGAACTGATGACCGATCTCATGGGCCACATAGTCGACATCGAAAGGGTCACCCACGGGGTTGTTGGTACCCGTAACGCCGCCCCCTTTTTGAGTGACATCGCACACAGATCCCAGGTACGCGACGCCGCCCGGCGCGCTCTGGAACACGTGACCGATATCGTAGGCCGCCGATCCGATGAGGCCATCGAGGACCCCGGTGTTCTTGTCGATGTCGGTGCTGTTGTTGGCGTAGGGGTCAGTGGCCGCATTCGTGTAGATGGCGCCCGGCGCGCTCACCAAGGTGAAGCGAACCGCCAGATCACGCTCGTAGATCCCGGTGTTTCGGTTGATCGTGGTGGTGATGGCGGCCTGGGCGCCGGCGACGGTGCCGCCATGGAACGTGGTGTACTCGCCGGTGGCTGCGACCGCGATGCGGTACGTGCGCAGGGTGGTGCCATTGGCCGCGCGGCTGGCCTTGCCGCCCTTGTGGTCAGAAAGGGGATGGGAGACGCCGTGCACTTCGCACTTGAACGGCTCGGCTCCGACCTTGCTGAAGTCCTTCTTCAAGTAGCTGACGTAATGGTTGGCGTCGTCCCGCGAATAAGGGTCGATGTAGGTGGTCTCATCGGCCGCAATGATCATGCCGTGGAAGCCCTGCGGAGTGAGGTCGAGACGCGCGGTGGCCGTGGGGTCGTCGATGCCCTGGGCGCGGTAGGTCTTGATCTCGGGGAACTGAACCGCGAGTGCGGGCTCCATGATGGGAGACTCCTCGACGCTGAAGCGCTGAAAACCTCCTCGGGGCATGGGGAGTTCGAGGACAAGCCCCTGGGCCCGTGCGGTGCCGGGTCGTTCGAGCGGAGCGCTTTCGAGCAGCGCCGCGAGCCCCTGCCGATCCACGGTGAGGACCCGATAATTTTTGGACGCGAGCTGCCGGCCGGCCATCGGACGTCCGAGACCTCTTTCGGCCACATCCTGCCAAAGCGATGACGAGGTCTGCGCCTCGGCACTGCCCAGAAACATGAGCGCCACGAGTGCCCCCGTCGCGAACCTTTTTGCCGCATTGGCGGCCTGCAAGATGTTTATTTTCATTGTTTCTCCAAAAGAACAAGTATTCAGTATCGAACGCGGGGCGAGTCTGAAGGAGGGTACCGTGCGGTGTCAAGCCCTGGGCCCTTCGCGATCAACAATCAACACCGCTGCCGTGTGTGATCCGCATCGCTTTACCGTGGCCGAGGTCGTTCGCTATACTGCGCTGCTTACTCGACGGAATCCCCGAATCGTTGGGCTCCGTCCGACCGATTTGCGCCCTCGTCAGCCCTCATCAGCCTCGTCACCCCTCGTCACAAGGAGAGACTTTCATGCACATCAATAAGAAGATTCGCGCCGCCGCGTTCGCAACTATGGTGGCCGCCGTAGGCCTTCCCGCCAGTGCGGCAGTCATCAACCTGTCGCCAGGGGCAAACCTGACGCAGGCTATTCAGGACGCAGCCAACGGCGACACCATTCAACTTGCGCCAGGCACCTACACCTCGATGGCGACCGGTGCGTATCCGGACGCCAACTCGTTCGCGATTACGAGGAACGTGCGGATCATTGGCATGGGTGCGACGCCAGCCGATGTCCGCCTCAGCGGCGGCGCGGGAGGCGACTACGCGGTGAAGTTCTTCCGCTACAACGTCACAGTGCCGGCATCGACGCCGCCCGACCCAAGCGGCGCGACGATCGAGAACCTGACCGTCGACACAAGCCCCGGCGGCATCCAGATCTTCAACTTCGTGGCGGCGCCGAACAACAACCGCCTCACGGGTATCACCATCAAGAACGTCGTCATCACCACGAAGAATCCAGGCACTTCAAATGTGTACGGGCTCTTGGTGAAGGCGTCCGACAAGATCGTTATCGACAACGTGACCGTGACGTCATATGCGTCCGGCTTCTTCTTCGTTGACGCCACCGAATCCGTCTTGATGAACTCCACGCTGACCCGCACGACGGACAATTTTGCGGCCGGCGTCGGGATCCTGGGAGGCTCCAAGAACATCGTGACCAACAACGTGATCGGTACCTCCAAGTCCGATCCGGCCATCGACGCCAATTACTCGTTCCTCTCTGACGGTCTCGTCGTCTACAACAGCAGCGAGAACCGGGTTGAAGGCAACGTCATCCAGGGTCACCGCGACGGCGGGGTCAGCGTCCAGTCGAGGAGCCTCGCCGGAACGGTTCCCGCGCCGCAGGACACCGCGAAGTCGCTGAACAACTGGATCGGCAAGAACAACGTGGTTTCCACTGGATACGCCGCGGGACGCAAAGACGGCACCGGTATCTGGACGAACTGCAGCAGCGACGCCTCGTGGGTTTACGGAAACATCTCGGTGGGCGCCGCCGAAGCCGCGTTGAACGTGTGGCTCGTCACCAGCAACATGGCCCTGGGCAACTCG
>CAZFQH010000210.1:0-7452 GCA_964520805.1 uncultured Acidobacteriota bacterium
GATCAGACCAAGCCACACCCACACCGACAGCCAGGAACCCGTGACCTGGCCGCGCACCAGACCCAGGCCTCCGGCGGTGAGGAGCAGGGCAAAGGGAATGAGGGTGGGGGCGAGGAACTTCCCGGAGAGAGAAGGCGGAAGGAGATTCGGCAGCAGGCCCGCGAAAAGGGCGATTTCCGGCTCGGCGTAGAGGGCGGCGATGAAGAGAGCCGCCTGAACCACGCGAAGGGCCAGGCGAAGTTTTTCTCCGCGAAGTGCGATGAGCCCGGGAACCAGGGTCGCGATGCCGATTACGAAGAGCAGCCAGCCCGGAAGGACCCGCGAGCCCACCACCAGCCAGGAATCCGATTGAGGCTGAGAGGGTGTGGCGGCATCGATTCCCTGAATGGCGGCAAACGCCACGTCTCCAAGCTCGGCGGCCGCAGTGTCACGCGAAGCAGGAAGGTCTGATGAGGCCGCGTTCGAGGCCGCAAGGAAACCCCTGGAGTAAGAAACCTCCCGTGCCTGAATGACTCCAAGGCCGCTTGCGAGCACACGGGCCGCCACGGGATCGCAGTCCGTCTTGAAGGCGCGAATGAAAGGCTGGGTGAGGAGACTGATTCCGGGATCGTCGAAAAAGAACACCGCAGACGCGGGAACCCCGGAGATCGCCGCCTCCACCAGATCCCGGCCGGCGATAGACCGCGCGCGGTTCTGCGGTCCGCCCGGGCACGCGGGGGCGATCAACGCAGGCCCATTGGGCGTGGTCTGCGCGGAAGACGCTTCGAGGATCATCACGCCGTCCACCAGCCCAAGGTTTCGGCCCAGCGACTCGAGGTAGTGGGCCATGCCCTCGCCCGCTGACTCGCCGCCGTCGAACGAAGCAAGGATCCAGGTCTTGGCCGGGCGGAGGAGGGCCGCCTGTCGGCCGATCTCGATCAGCAGGGCGAGAGACCTGGAACGTGCGGAAACATCGAGCGCGTCTTTCTTCGAGTCATGGTGCGTGGCGATGATCAGCAGACGGTCGCTCCGCCCCTGGACCGTGGCCACCACATTGGTACCCGTGACTCCGTCGAAAGCAAACTCCTCGACCGTAGTCTGCGCGAGCCCCGCCTCCTGGAGTTTGGCGGCCACGAACTGCGCCGCCGCCTGATTCCGTGGCGATCCGAAAGGATGCGGACCGAGCGCGTTCAGGGTGGCGCTTTGCCGGGCGATGGCAGCAGCGTCCAGGGAAACCGCCACGATGAGAGCAAGAGAGATCAAGGGACGCGGATTATAGGAGTCGCTCTTCCGCTTTTCGGGTGGTCATCGGGCAGCGAAGTGGCGGTGCTAAGCTAATTTGGCAAGCAAGAGGCGGGTTTTTACGCTGCTGTCTTCTTCCTTGAATCTGAAGGTGGGCCCCATGTTTCTGCGTTTCCGATCTCGTGTTCCGGCGTTGCTGAGCCTGGGTTTCCTTGTGCTTGGCGCAACCCCGTTTCTCTTCGCCGGTGACATCGTCGGACGGGTCGATCTCACCGAGAAGGGCGGAAAAAAGGCCACGGATCTGTCGGACGTCGTGGTCTACATCGAGGGGGCCAGGACCAAGGCAAAACCAGGGCGCGAAGTGGTTTCGATGAAGAGCAAGACCTTTACGCCCCACGTGGTCGCGGTGAGTGCTGGAACCACCGTCGAGTTCCCCAACGAAGATCCGATCCTCCACAACGTGTTCTCGGTTTCGGGCGACGGCTTCGACCTGGGCCTCTACAAGCGACCGAAGACGGGTTCCCGCACCTTTGATAAACCCGGCATCTATACGATCTACTGCAACATCCATCCCCAGATGAGCGCCCTGGTGGTGGTCAGGGACAACCCGCACTTCGTCAAGGTGGCCAGGGACGGTTCGTTCAAGATCGAGGGCGTGCCCGCGGGCGACCACCAGGTCCGGGCCTTTCACGAACGGTCGGGCGATAGTGTTCCGGTCACGGTCAAGGTCCCGGCCGAGGGTGCGGCTTCGGTCAATCTTTCCCTGGACGCCGCGTCGTTCAAACGCGTCCAACACAAAAACAAGTTCGGCAAGAACTACGGACGCGAGGTCTATTGACCGCTTCCCCAAGAAGCGGCTTTGAAACTTCCGGCACTCGGCATCCATCAAAGGTTTTCATGGGACTCACCAAGAAGATCCTCCTCTTCACCGCACTTCTGACCATCGGTATCGTGGTGGTGACCCTCGCCTTCACCACCGTGCAGGCGAACGCTCTCGCTCAGGCCAACCTGAATGACCGGCTCATCAGTGCGAAAGATATCTGGACCACCTTCCAGGCCGACCGGCTCGGCAAGCTGAAGCTCGCGGTTCGCACCTTGGGAAACGAGCCCACGTTCAAGGCCCTGGTCGAGGCCAACGACGCGGCGACCATCGCCGACAGCCTGTCCGAACGGGGACAGGACCTGGGCGCCGACTTCTTCATGGCCATCAATCCCGCGGGTCTTCTTCTTGCCCGCTCCGATCGAATCACGGAACGGGGCACCGACCTTTCCAAGGATCCCGTGGTGTCGATCAGCGTCGAGGGCGAGGAGGCCGCCGGGCTTTGGCAGGAGGGCGATCGCGTCTTCCACGCGGTGTCGACGCCGATGTCGACCGGCGAAAACCTTCAGGGTGTGCTTCTGGCCGCCTACGCGCTTGACGCCACGGTTGCGAAGTCGCTGTCGCGCATCACGGGAGCCGAGATCGCGTTCGTCACCGGGGCCGCGCAAACTGTTTCGGCCTCGTCCCTCGGGCCCCTCGAGCCGGGGTTTATCGAAGGCCTCAAGGCCAGCGGGGCCACCAAGCCCGGAGAGGCTTTCGAGCTTCAGTTTGTTGGCGAAAGGTACCGAGCGATATCCTACCCGCTCGAGAACGCGGCCCATCGTCCCGTAGGCTCGCTGATCGTGATCGCGAGTTACTCGAAGGAGATGGCGCCCTTTATTCGGTTCCGGAACGCGTTGTTCATCGTGGGCGGCCTGATGACCGTCCTTGGCCTGCTGGGGGCCCTGCTCATCGCCCGGCGGATCACCAACCCCATTTCCCTGCTGGTAGACCGGGTCCACCAGGCGCGCGCCGGCACGTTCGCCGGGGCCATTCCGATATCCAGCAGCGACGAAGTGGGAGCCCTCGCCAAGGCCTTCAACGGCCTCCTCAACGAACTTCGGGAGAAGGAGCAGTTCATCGAGTTCATGCGTACGGCGGAGGCGAGCGGCGGCACTACCAACCTTCCGCCGATGGAGTCGGATTCGACCATAGGTCTCTCCGGAGGGAGCGGGGGTACGATGTCCGGCGCGTTGCCGGGCGGCGACGCCAACCTCATCATCGGATCGATGTTCGCGAACCGGTACAAGGTTCTGGAGACCCTGGGCCGGGGCGGCATGGGTGTGGTCTTCCGGGCCAAAGACAACCAGCTCGATGAAGTGGTGGCCCTGAAGACGTTGCGTTCCGACGTGCTCTCTCAAGACCCGACTCTGCTCCAGCGCTTCAAGCTCGAGATCAAACTCGCCCGCAAGATCACCCACAAGAATGTCCTGCGCACCCACGATTTCGGGGAATGGGCGGGCACGCCCTACATCTCGATGGAGTATCTCGAAGGCGTCACCTTGAAAGACCTGCAGAAGCGAAAAGGGGCGCTTCCTCTGGGGGTCGGGCTTCAGATCGCCAAGCAGATGTGCCATGGTCTGGCGGCCGCCCACGCCCAGGGCGTGGTGCATCGCGATATCAAACCCCAGAACATGCTGATCATCCCGGAGACGGGCGATCTCAAGATCATGGACTTCGGGATCGCCACGGTGTCGAACGTCAAAGACGAAAACAAGCCCCAGGACTCGGGGATCACCGGCGCCGGCGTGGTGCTCGGGACCCCGGACTACCTTCCGCCCGAACTCGGCAAAGGACAGGCCGCGGACTTCCGGTCGGATATCTACTGCATGGGTGTCGTCCTCTTCGAGCTTTTCTGCGGACGACTGCCGTTCACCGGGGAGTCTCCACTCCAGATCGTGGTCCATCACATGCAGACCCCGCCCCCCAAGCCACGCTCGATCAAACCCAATCTGCCCGAGGATCTTCAGGCGGTGATCCTCAAGTGTCTGGAAAAGGATCGCGACAAGCGCTTTCAGACCGTCGAGGATCTGACCGACGCGCTCAACGCGATCTCCGAACGTCAGGCCGCCTGAACCACCAGGCGGGTCAGCGACGAGTCCGGGCGCAGCCCAATCCTGCCAACGGAAAGGGGCGCGAAGAGCGGGTGCGAACGGCACCCCGACCCTCTGCCGCCTCCTGCGAGCGCGATTCCTGAGCATCCAGAATCCGGAGGAAGAGGATCCAGGTCAACTCTGGGACGTACTGAAGCGCGCTCGCGCAGTTGGAGCGGCGCATGATGTCGCAGATCGACTTGACGAAAGGCGGAGAGCGATTGAGTAGACGCGATGGTCTTATCGGCCTTCCTCACCGCTTTCTCTCAATCTTCGTCTTTGCACCCTCGACCTGCTGGATGCTCTTCGCGGGTGTTGGCAGTGCTTCGGGCATGGTGCCGCCCAGTTCTTTGATCGTTTGTCGCACTCTTCGCCCCACGTCCAGGTGGGTCTGATTTGCCTGCGCCTTGTCGCGCACGCGGTCCCGCTTGAGCTTCTCTTCGGTTTGAGTGGCCCGAAACAAGTTGGCCGCGAGTTCCGTGCTTCCCATGTGGTCCAGGATCTTCTGGCTCTTCTTCAGCCGCTTGCGGGCATGGAGATCTTTCGCGGTCAGACCGCCGTACAAACCACGGTAGCCGTGATCCTGGAAGGTGGCGTAGTCGAGACCCGTTTCCACGCCGGCCTCTTTCGCGGCCGATGCCAGGTGCTTGTTGTGGACCGCCAGTTCGTTCCGGATAGCAAGACGCTTGTCGTCCTCCGACAACTGCGCGAATCGCGAATCGTCAGCCAGCTCCTGGCGCCGCGTTTGGGCCGCAAAGTAGGTCTGCCCGTTGGCGATCACCGGCTTGGACGGGTCGCCGTTCTGAACAATCAGGTAGCAGGCGTAGCGCGACAGCCGATAGTCTCCAACTTGCCGCTTCGCTCCAGAGCCGATGTCGACCATTGTGAGGAGATCCTCAATATGGTCCTCGACGCGCTGGCCGCTGTTGCGGCACGCTTCCTTGGCCCGCTCGATGACCGGGAGGAAGTGCCGGTATTGCGAGTAGTCGAGCACAACGGCGAGCTCGCGGGCCAGCCAGAACCCGTTGCCCTTTGGATCGACGTGGCGAATACTCTCGAACGTTGCGTGATGTGCTTTGGAAATGTCTTGGTCTGGCACGGGTCCTATCCTCAGTGAGCGCCGAAGGCTTGGGCGAGCAGACGGGCCGGAACTCGATTGATCTCGCTCAACTGCTCCTCGGCAGCCCTTCTCATTGAACGCACAGCGAGAAGGGCTTGGCTGGCTCGGTGCTGTACACAATATGGCGGCAGCTCTGGCTCGCCCTCGGCAAGACGCTTGAACAGCATGCGCTCGAACGCCCACCACGAAGCGTTCCGACTTCAGGCAGTGAGCCATTGTCGCCCATTGCCCTGCATCGTACTCGTTCGCGATCTGCCTTCTGGCATTGGGGACTCCAAGGAGTTCTGTCGCGGCATCGCCGGGCTTTTGGAATTCGATCTGGCCTATGACGTCCTCATCTTCCCGCGGCACCTGAAGGTGGCCCAACTACTGCATGGGTGTGTTGTCCTCTTCGAGCTTTTCTGCGGACGACTGCGGTTCACCGGGGAGTCTCCACTCCAGATCGTGGTCCATCACATGCAGACCCCGCCCCCCAAGCCACGCTCGATCAAACCCAATCTGCCCGAGGATCTTCAGGCGGTGATCCTCAAGTGTCTGGAAAAGGATCGCGACAAGCGCTTTCAGACCGTCGAGGATCTGACCGACGCGCTCAACGCGATCTCCGAACGTCAGGCCGCCTGAACCACCAGGCGGGTCAGCGACGAGTGATCGCGAGCGAGATCCGAACCGGACCTTCCGAGGTATCGACGAGAACCGCGTTCGCATCCAGTTCGGCGATGACCCCGTCCGCGATGGTGTCGCTCGCGCGCAGGGAAACGATGTCGCCGAGCGGCGAATAGACGAAGGCCACCAGACCGTCTGAGGCCCGGCCGATGCCGGCGAGGCCCATCTCATCGACGGACAGATCCCGCGCCCGAAAACTGAAACGACCCTCCACGGAAGCGGCGATCGGCCCCGACTCTCCCGGACGCTCGGCGGATTTCAGGATGCGCACTCCGTCCTCGATCACTTCCTCGAGCTGCAGGGCGGCCAGGGTGGCGCGCCGCACGTCGGCGACGAGACCCTCATGGGCGTACACGCTGACCCTTCGAAGAGCGGAAGGACCCACCGCCACGTAGGTGGGCTCGGCCTCGGCGAGGGCGGCTAGGGCATCCTCTCCTCGCGAACGCTTCGCGCGGAAGGAAGCTCGTGAGGCCGGAGGATTCTCCTCACCAGGTTTGATCTCGAACCCCGCCTCGATGGCGCGGACCAGACGAACGCCTCCCACCCGGTCCACGCGAACCGGGAGGATCCTGAGAGCGTCGTCGATCGAGGCATTGATGAAGTCGACGCTGACCCGGCCACGCACATCCTCTGCAACCACCAAAGGCTCGTGATTGAGTGTCTCGATCATGCCCATAAGGTCGGCGAGATCGACGTTCACGGCGCGGAGACTCAATCCTCCGGGAGTGCTGCCCGTGGCGCGCAGAACCGAACCCGGTGCACCCAGAACCAGGCTGTCGCGGTCGTTCTGGCACAGGGCTTCGGGCGAGCGAAAGGGCTCGTCGATCGGCAGGGGAAGGGCGGCCTGGGGGCCCGCGCGAAAAGAGTCGCCCACCACCTCGAACTGGTAGCAGCCTTCTTTCATCGCCCGTGAAAACTCGCGAAGTCTGAAGAAGCCGTCCTCGAGCCGCCGCTCGACCGCATCGGCCGCACCCATGCCTGCGACCACACCGCGGAGTTGGAAACGCCCGGTGTCGCCGTCAAGGGAACCGAAGGTGAGGGCGGCCGCGGCATCACGGAACGAAGCGCCGGTCTCGGCCAGGAACATGCGAGGCGACGACTGCTTCCTCCGCAGTTCTTCGAGGGCAATCGATTTTTCGAGCACGAGTTGCTCGTCGCGGCCGAATCGGGCGGCTTCTTCTTTGGTCGCCCCCCGGGTGCGGTCGCGCATGCGAGCCGGGTCCAAGGCCGCAAGGGGAATAGCCCGCGCGGCGCGATGGTACAGCCGCAGTCGCGCTTCGATACGGACCCCGAAAGCCGCGGTGCGCAAGGTCAGGTTCTCCACATCGATGAGTCGCGGCGAGCCTTGCACGGCGCGAAAAAAACGATCGGCATCCGGATAGGTCGAGGTGGCGGCGATGACCCTTCGGGATTGCCCGAGGGTTCCGGTTTCCGTGATCGTGGGTGCTCCGAGTTCGATGTCCCGGAGTCCATTGTCCTGAGCGAGGCCCTTAATA
>CAZFQH010000211.1:0-7429 GCA_964520805.1 uncultured Acidobacteriota bacterium
GTGCGAGAGCGTCCTCATAGTTGAGGCGCTCGAAGCGCAGCGGCGTCTCGGGTATGCGGAAGCCGATCCCTCGGACGACCTGTCGGGCCTCGACGCGGCACGGAAGCTGGTGCTGATCGGCGGCGAGGCCTTCGGCACCCAACTCGAGGCGGAGGACATCCCACGACCTGGAGTGGCCGCGATCGAGTCGTGGTCGACGGGCGTCGCAGGGGCCACTGGACGGCTCATCGCGACCATTCAACGCAGCCGCGAGGGCTGCGTAGCGGCCGTGGAACTCACACCGGTGAGCGCCTCCCATCCCCTCGCATCGTGCCGCGGCGCCGACAACGCCGTCGTGATCACATTAAGAAGCGGCCGCACCCTGGAGCTTCGAGGACGCGGCGCCGGTCGATGGCCCACTGCGGAATCGGTAGTGGGCGACCTCTTCGAACTGTGGCGCGAACTTCAGCCTCGGCAGGACCGCCACGCGCGTGTACGGGGCGAGTTCGAAGCGGTGGCAAGCTGAGGACGCGAATTCGGCTCCTACCCTGCGCTATCTTTGATGCCATGTGCCGAAACATCCGAACCCTGTACAACTTCGAGCCCCCAGTGACCGAGCAGGAGATACGCGCGGCGTCGGTGCAGTTCGTGCGAAAACTCAGCGGCTTCAACAAACCTTCCAAGGCGAATGAGGACGGGTTCGAACGAGCCATCAACGAGGTAGCCACCGCGGCCGCCCGCCTTCTTCAATCTCTTGAAACAAACGCACCTCCCAAGAACCGTGAAGAAGAAGCGGCGAGAGCGCGCGCCCGAAACGCGAAGCGATTCAGCCCTCCTGTGAGTGCTTAGCTCGCTCCGAGGGTCGCGGGCACTCAATGGGGATTTAACCAGCCATCAAGACGGACATTTCGCCGGACATTGCATCTATTGACGTGCTATTAAATAGCTGATAAATAGATGTTTATGGCAACAGTAGAAAGGGACACACAACAGGACATAGTTGGGGCAACGGATCGGGGCGAGGTGGTGACCGCTCTGGAGCCGTTGTTCCTGACCGAGGCTTCACGCCACCGGCCCGGCCTCGCCGACCTGGCCGTCGATTTGGCCGCGGCTTCGGCTGGGCTTCGGCGCAGCTTGCCCCTTGGCGTCCTGAAAGCGCTGGCCGATCTCGTCCGCGCAATGAACTGCTACTACTCAAACCTGATCGAGGGCCACGACACACACCCGATCGACATTGAACGCGGTTGCGGAACGACTACAGCGCCGATCCGAAGAAGCGGAACCTGCAGGTCGAGGCGATAGCGCACGTCACCGTACAGGGGTGGATAGATCAGAACGGGCTTACGGGCAGGGCCGTGACAATCGATGCGATCTGTGAGATCCATCGCAGGTTCGGCGAGTTACTGCCGCCGGAGTTGCTCAAAATTGAGAACCCGAGACCGGCGAGCTGCTGGATGTTGTCCCGGGGGAGCTCCGCCACCGGGATGTGAAGGTAGGGGTGCATGTACCGGTGAGTCCGGGCGCCGTGCCGCGGTTTCTGGCGAGGTTCGAGGACGTCTATGGCCGGCTGGGTCGTGCGGAGACGATTCTGGCGGCGGCGGCGCATCATCGGTTACTGTGGATTCACGCGTTCCTCAATGGCAACGGGCGCGTGGTGCGCCTTATGTCGCATGCCGTCCTGCTTGAGGCGCTCGACACTGGCGGTGTTTGGTCGGTCGCACGCGGCCTTGCGCGAGCGCAAACAGCGTACAAGGGTCATCTGATCAACTGCGATGGGCCGCGGCGCCATGACCTCGACGGCCGAGGTGCGCTGAGCGAGGAGGCGCTCGCGGCATTCACAAGGTTCTTCCTCGAAACTTGTCTTGACCAAGTGCGGTTCATGGAGTCGCTGGTACAGCCGAATCGACTTCGCAACCGCATCCTGATTTGGGCGGAGGAAGAGATCCGTGCGGATGCCCTGCCGACAAGGGCGGGGCAGATCCTCGAAGCGGTGCTCTACCGCGGGGAGCTCCTGCGCAGAGATCTTCCGGCGCTACTGGATACGAGTGAGCGCAACGCGCTCCGCGTGGTCTCTGCGCTGCTTGATCGCGGCGTGCTCGTCTCGGCGAGCACGCGCGCGCCGTTGTTGCTGGCTTTTTCTGCGGCGCTGGCGTCGCGCTGGATGCCGGGCCTGTTTCCAGAACAGCCCGTGTGACGGGGGGGGAGCACCGCCACCACTCTCGCGCCCGACGTGGCGGGACGGACCAGCACGTCTTGGACCGAATGCTGCCCTAGACTCGGACCATGCACAAGCTCACTTCGGCCGCCTGCGGCCTTCTGATCCTTCTCGTCGGTACGAGCGCCGCGTTTTCGCAACCCCGACCTGAAGCGGACCTGTGCGCGGTGGTACCCGGCGCTCAGCCCCTGCTGCCCGCCCGACTGCTTTCAGGCATGGGGGTCACAAACATGCCGGTAACCACGCACTCCGAAGAGGCGCGGAAGTTTTTCAACCAGGGCGTCTCTCAGGTGCACTCGTTCTGGTTCCTCGAGTCGGAGCGCTCCTTCCTTCAGGCGGCCACCCTCGATCCCGACATGGCGATGGCGTATTGGGGCATCTCGGTGAGTGCCGGCGGCGACTATCGGCCGGCGTTCCAACTGCTCCGGGATCCCCTCGATGGCGGCCGTGCTCCGGGCAGCAACGACGCGACCCCCAGCACGGAGATTGCGCGCAGTGTGGGTGGGGCGGCTCTTTCCCCCGCGATCCGCGCCCGCGAAGCGATCGCAAAAGCCATGACGCTCCTGGACAAGGTCAGCCCGCGTGAGCGTCTCTACATCGAGGCCGAGGCGGCGCGCCGCAATCAGGCGTCGAAGACCAAAGACGCCGACCACATTGCCGGTCTGCGCAAGCTGGTGAGTGCTTATCCCGACGACCTCGAGGCCAGGTCGATTCTCGGGCTCGCCCTTCTCGATGGCTTCGAGTCGGCCTCCAAGAAGCCGCGCACGAACACGATGGAAGGACTGAAGCTCCTCGAAGGGATCGTCGCGAAGGACTTTGACCACTTCGGCGCGCATCACTACCTGATTCACGGCTGGGAGGGCAGCACCACGCCCGAGCGCGCGTGGCCCGCAAGCAAGCGTTACCCCGAACTCGTCACCAACATTCCTCACGCCCTGCATATGCCGGGGCATATCTATGCACAGAGCGACCGCATCGACGACGCGGTCAAGGCCTTCATGGCCGCCGCGGACAATGAACGCGGCTACATGAACGCCGACACCCTTTACCCGAACGGCCATCACGGCCATAACGTTCATTTCCTCATCCAGGCTCTGAATCTGGACGGCCGCTACCAGGAGTCCATGAAACAGGTCGCGCATCTGATGAACGACTTCAAGGAGACTCCGCGCGAACGTCGCGGAAGCTCTCAGCGGGTGGCGTGGCGTCAGGGCTACTTCGCCCTGGTGAAGACGCTGGTGCGGTTCGAGCGGTGGAACGAGATTCTCGATGGCACGACAATTCCGGTCTACGATCGGCCTGAGCAAAACGCCTGGCGCGTCTGGGCCAGGGGACTCGCCTACGCCGCCACCGGAAAGAAAGCCGAGGCGCAGGCTGCGCTCAAGGCGATGACCGCGATCCTGCCCAGGCTCGACGCCTCCAGGCGCCCTCTGGGCATCGCCCAGATCGAGCTGGAAGCGACCATCGCGGCACAGCGCGGAGACCGGAAGAAGTCGCGCCATCTCTTCGCCAAAGCCGCCGGCCTCGAGGCCGATCTTCTCTATACCGAGCCACCGTACTACCCGCGACCGGTGGTCGAAGCATGGGGCCACGCGGCACTCAAGCTGCGCGACTGGGGCTCCGCGGAGAAGGCGTACCGCGAAGCTGTCTCCCGCGAGCCCGGAGGCGGGCGCGCCCTGTTCGGCCTCGCGGAAGCCCTTCGTGGTCTTGGCCGCACCTCGGAAGCGGAGAAGACACTCGATCAGGCGCGCAAGGCGTGGATCCGCGCCGATGCCGATCTTCCCCAGATCAAAGGGGCCGCGCGCAACGCGGACGAAGTCGAGGGTCTGAACCAGTGACGGTCGCCCGTCGCCGGATTCCGAGGAGTTCAAGCTCCGCCCGCACCATGGGGCCCTGTGCCTTTGCTCTGACCGGGCTCCTTCTTTTGGCCTCGCCTCCCCTGGTCTCCGCGGGTCCGCCCTTTGGGCGCTTCGTCGATCCGAATCCGCGGGATGGAAATCAGTTCGGCGTCACGGTGGTGGCGCTCAGTACGGGCAACGTGGTGGTCACCTCGCCCAACGACGACACCACGGCCCGGGACGCGGGAGCCGTTTACGTCTTCAACGGCGCCACCGGCGCTCTCCTCAGCACCCTGACGGGTGCCACCCCTGAAGACCGAATTGGCTCGGGTGGAGTCGTGGCCCTCGGCAACGGCCACTTCGTGGTGGTCAGTCCTCTGTGGGACAACGGCCTGGCCAAGGACGCGGGAGCGGTGACCTGGGGCCATGGCGGGACGGGAATCACCGGTGTGGTCAGTGCTTCGAACAGCATCGTAGGCACAACCGCCGGTGACTTCAGCGACAGTCGAGGTGCGGTCCAGATCAGTCCGCTCCCCAACGGCAGCTACGTGATCAGCGCGCCCTACTGGGATCAGGGTTCGATTGCCAACGCCGGCGCCGCGACCTTTGCCCTCGGGACGATCGCGACCACCGGAGTGATCAGCGGCATCAACAGTCTGATGGGATCCACCGCGGGCGATGCCGTAGGGACCAGTGTGGTGGTGCTCACGAATGGGAACTACGTGGTCGTGAGCCCGTCCTGGGACAACGGTGCCGTGGTGGATGTCGGCGCCGCAACCTGGGCGAGCGCTTCCGGCCTTGTCGGCCCGGTGAGTGCCGCCAATAGCCTGGTCGGGTCGCTAGGATCCGACCGGGTCGGCAGCGGAGGGGTCACTCCGCTGACGAATGGAAACTACGTCGTGCGCTCAGGGCAATGGGACGGAAAAGGGGCCGCGACCTGGGGCAATGGCACCGTAGGCATTACCGGACCAATAGGGTCCTCGAACAGCCTGATGGGCGTTACGGGGTCGGCCGGCGTCGCGTCCGGTAGTGTGGTCGCCCTGACGAATGGGAACTACGTGGTCGTAAGTCCGGCGTGGTCGACGAGCGCGGGCGCCGTCACGTGGGGAAACGGAGCCGCCGGGACGGTGGGTACGGTGTCGAGTTCCAACAGCATGGTGGGCGGGGCATCGTCTCTTTCCCACTTCGCGGGTGGCGGTGGAGTGACGCCTCTTTCGAACGGAAACTACGTGATCTCAAGCCCGCAATGGAACAATACGCCCATCGCGGGCGCGGGCGCGGCGACCTGGGGCGACGGAACCAGCGGCTCTGCAGGCGTGGTGGGCCCTTCGAACAGCCTCATCGGGCTCAACGCTTTCGCGAGCGTTTCCTCCGGCGGCGTCATCGCACTGACCAACGGGAACTACGTCGTGGGCAGCCCGTCCTGGCGCAACGGTTCCGCCGATGCGGCGGGGGCGGCCACCTGGGGCAGCGGAACCACGGGAATCGCCGGCGCGGTCAGCACCGCGAACAGCCTGGTCGGGTCCACCGCGCTTGATCAGTTGGGCAGCATTATCGTCCCCCTCTCAAACGGCAACTACGTGGTGAATACGCCCTACTGGACGAGCGGAGCCACGACCAACGCGGGTGCGGTAACTTTCGGCAGCGGAACCAGCGGGATCACCGGCGTTCCTAACACGTCGAACAGCCTGATCGGATCCCGGGCAAGCGATCAGGTCGGCTGGGGCGGCGTGACGCCGCTCAGCAACGGCAACTACGTGATCAGCAGCCCTTACTGGGACCGCGGCGCGGTCGAGCAGGCGGGAGCGGTGACGTGGGCCAACGGTGTCACCGGTACCAGTGGAGTCATCACAGAGACCAACAGCCTGGTGGGCGTCACCGCGGGAGACCTCGTGGGGGCCACCGGAGCCCCTCCCAAGAATGGAGTCACGGCCCTGAGCACTAGTCACTACGTGGTCAGCAGTTCCTGGTTTCGCCAGGGAACGTCGACCGATGTCGGTGCGGTGACCTGGGGTGACGGTGTCACGGGAACCAGCGGTTTCGTTTCGGCGGCGAACAGCATCCTCGGAGGAGTGCCTTCCTCGAACCTGCAGCTGGTCGCGACTGACAACGTCAACAAGACCTTCTTCGCCAGGTTCCTGAACGAGGGCGGCGGCTCGGTGCGACTCGGCTCGCAGATCGACGGCATCGTCCCTAGCTCCAGCCAGACCGCCCAGGCCATTACCTTCGGAGCAGCTCCTACCGTCTCCGTCTTCGGAACCGGAACCTTGGCCGCTACATCGACTTCCGCGCTTCCCGTCACTTTCACGTCGCTCACGCTGCAAACCTGCGCGGTGACCGGCTCGACCATCCACGGCATCGGTGGTGGGCCCTGCACGATCGCCGCGAACCAGGGAGGAAGTGCTGTGTTCGCTCCGGCACCCCAGGCTACCCAAACCTTCACGATCGGCTCGAGTGCCATTCCCCGGCTGGTCAACATCTCCACGCGCGGGCCCGTTCAGACCGGCGACAACGTTATGATCGGTGGATTCATCGTGGGCGGAACCGAGCCCAAAAAAGTGCTCATCCGGGGGCGCGGCCCCTCTCTCGCCGACTTCTCCGTGCCCGGCCTTCTCGCCGACCCGAGCATCCGGCTCTTCGCCGGCTCCACCGAGATCGCGAGCAACGACAACTGGCAGAACGCCGCGAACGCCGCCGACATTCCGGCCGCACTCGCTCTCACCCGGCCCCAGGAGTCGGCCATCTACACGACCGTAAGCCCGGGTTTGGCTTACACCGTGCACCTGGCCGGCGTTTCGAACACCACGGGCATCGGCCTCGTCGAAGTCTTCGAAACCGACCGTCCTGACATCCCACTGCTCAACATCTCAACCCGGGGCCGAGTGGGGACCGGTGACGACGTCCTGATCGGAGGTTTCATCGTTCAGGGAACCTCTCCGCAGAGGGTGTTGATCGTCGCCAAGGGCCCTTCCCTGGGCCTGGCCCCATTCAACGTGCCGGGGGCCCTCGCCGACACGACCCTGGACCTTTACTCGGGCTCGAGCGTTATCGAGTCCAACGACAACTGGGGCGATTCGGCTGAAGCGGCGGCCATTCAGGCGAGCGGGAATGGCCCGACGCGCGCCCTGGAATCCGCCATCCTCCGGACTCTGGCGCCAGGGGCCTACACCGCGATCGTTCGCGGCAGGAACGGCGCAACCGGCGTCGGCCTCGTCGAGGTCTACGCGAAGTAGATCCTAAGGTTCAAGTACCGTTCCCACGAGGTCCGCGATCTGACCGCCGGTAAAGCCCCGTCCTTCGATACTGGCGCGAAGCCGGCCTTCGCGGTCGATCACCGCGGTCTGCAGGGTGTGGGTGATGAGCCCCTGGTCCGGCCAGTACTCGATGCCGAACGAGG
>CAZFQH010000212.1:0-6568 GCA_964520805.1 uncultured Acidobacteriota bacterium
GGCACTTCGTCGGGGGCGGAGGGACTGGTGACGGCCGATCTATCAAACGTGGCCGGTATCGCGTTTGCCGGTTCGATCGGAGAGTCGTTCCGCAGCGAATCGGGCATTGACCTCACCGCGGTAGCCCGGGCTTTCTATACGCAGTTCGGCGACGACTATCAGCAGCTCATCGTGTATACGAACCGCGGCTACATCCCGAGGTCCCAGGGGGCGTTCGCTTACGAGTCGACGGTGCGTAACTCGGTCTCGGGCATCGGGGGCTCCATAGCCGACAACGGAGGCGACTATGGATCTCCGCGCACTTTGGAGAGTGTCGTGATGATGGACAACTTCAGCAAGTACTCGGCCAGTGCGACCGACCGGGTACTCCGCGAAGAGACCACGCTCTCGGTGTTGGCACACGAGGTGGGCCACCGATGGCTCGCCACCGCGCGTTTCCGCGACGGTGGGGTGACGAGTAGCGAGCTTCTGGGCCGCCAGCAAGCCCATTGGAGTTTCTATATGCACTCCGGCGGGTCTCACGATGAGGGTAACGAGATACAGGATCTGGGCGGCGGCGCTTTCCGGACGGGCCCAACTTCGCAGCGCTACGGCCCTCTGGATCAGTATCTGATGGGAGTGCGCAGCGCCGACGAAGTGCCTCCGTTCTTCTTCATCCGAAACCCGGTTGCGGACGGACCTCAGACCGCCGAACGTGCGCCTGAATCCAACGTCGACATCAAGGGAACCAAGAGGGACGTGACCATCGCCGACGTCGTCGCCGCTATGGGTCCGCGTTCTCCGGCCCCCGCGCCAAACCCGGTGCCGTGGCGGGTCGCCTTCCTCTATGTCACCGATGGCGATCCCATGGACGCCACCGCGGTTTCGCTGGTGGATCGAATTCGCTCTCAGTTCGAGGCGTTCTTCCCGCAATCGACCGAGGGACGTCTCTCGATTGAAACCACACTCAAGTAGGCCGGCTTGAAAGGTCGAGCCGCCGGTTCGACCGGGGACGGCGAAGACGGCCCTTTTGGAGTGATTTTCGTCCTCGGAAAGGGTGGCTCGGGCAAGAGTGTGGTGTCCGAGGGTCTCGCCGCCCTCGCGGCCGAAAGAGGGCAACGCACGCTGCTGGTGCGGATCGGAGAATCGGCACTGACCCCGGATAAAGAGGCGCATGGTCCCGCGACCTCCAGGTACGGCTTTGAAACGGTCCACCTGGACGCGCGCCTCGCCATGGATGAGTATGTCCAGCACGTGA
Organism: uncultured Acidobacteriota bacterium; assembly: GCA_964520805.1. Classification (GTDB taxonomy): domain Bacteria; phylum Acidobacteriota; class Vicinamibacteria; order Fen-336; family JAGNNV01; genus JAGNNV01. Next base: position 1,238 of record CAZFQH010000212.1, read on the forward strand.
TCCGGCTGCGCCCTTTGGTCGAACGGATTACCCGAAGCGAGGTCTATCGCAAGTTTTTTGCTGCGGCTCCCGGGTTGCCCGAGCTGGTAGTCCTCGGTCGCATTCGGGAGTTCTCGCGAGAGACCGATCGCGGCGGAAGCTGGCGGTTTGACTCGATCATCGTTGATTGCCCGTCGACGGGGCATGGCCTTCTGATGCTCGAAACGCCTTTCGCGGCTTACCGGGCCGCACCGGTCGGGCCCTTCGCCCGCATGGCCTCGGAGATCATCGAATGGCTGCAGACCGGAGTGCGCATTGCCCTCGTGGCTATTCCCGAAGAGATGGCGGTGGTGGAGGCGGTAGAGTTCAAGGACGACCTTCTCGAGCGGACGGAGCTCAAGCCCGCACTGGCCTTCCTGAATCGAATGCGCATGGAGTCGCTCTCGGATGCGGCGCACGCGGCCGTGACCGAAGCGGATCCACTCCCTGGATCGAGGGAACACGTACTCCTTGATGCGGCGCTGCGAGTTCAGAGGCGCACCCGCCTGGAGGCCTTCCATCGCCGCCGGTTGAGCCGGGGCCTGGGGCTGTCGCCCATAGTGATTCGGGAACTGCCGAACACGCGCCCCGCGACCGTGGCCGCGGCCCTCGGTGAGGACCGTCGGTTAGGTGGGGGGCCGTGAGCGGCCCCGCCTCCCACACCCCTGTCGCTCCAGGGGGAGTAAATCCCGCCTGCGCTCGTTCTCCGCTGAAAGCGGGACGGGCGATCGCCGACGCTCTTCAGGGAAAGCTCGTCATTGTCTGTGGCCCCGGGGGAGTGGGGAAGACCACCACCGCGGCGGCCCTGGCCCTGGCCTCGGCGGGGCTCGGCCGGAAAACCCTCGTCTGCACCATAGATCCCGCCAAGCGCCTGCGCACGAGCCTCGGATTGGCGCGACTGACCGGAACGCCTCAGAAGGTCAAGGGGAGGCTGTATGCGATGCGACTCGATCCCAAGCAGACGTTCGACGACCTCGTGCGCCGCCACGCGTCCTCGCCAGAGGCCCGGGAGCGCGTACTCAACAATCGTTTCTACCGGCAGATCTCCCGGCACCTGGCCGGCACTCACGAAGTGATGGCGATGGAAGCGCTCATGGGGGTGTCGGACGACTTCGACCTGATCGTCCTCGATACGCCGCCCGCGTCCTCCGCCCTCGCCTTCCTGGATGCGCCCAAGCGCGTCCTTGACTTCGTGGATGGCCGGGTCTTGCGCTACTTCCTCAAACCCTACTTCGTGGCCGGACGGCTCGCCATCGAGCCGCGCACGGTGATCGGACGAACGTTCCTGCGTATTGTCGACGCCGCGGTGGGACTCCAGTTCTTGCGGGAGTTGTCGGAGTTCTTCCTGGCCTTCGAGGGACTCTTCGACTCCTTCGGCCAGACTGCGCGTGCCATGCAGGACCTGCTGAGCAACCAGGGAACCACGTTCATTCTCACCACAACCCCCTCGTCGTCACGGGTCACCGAAGGGGCGGCGTTCGAAGTCGCCCTCCGCGAACGGGGGTTGCGGCCGGCCGCGATCGTGGCGAACCGAGTTCACCCCTGGGCGATCAGCAGCCCGTGGAGCCCATGGTCGAGAACGAGGGCGAAACCTTCGCAGTCGGAGCAGGTGCCCTTTATGTTCACGCCGGAAGTGCGGGCCGAACTCGAGGCGCTCGCCGGACGCGAACAGTCTCGGGCCGACGCGGACGCGCGGCACCTGCGCCAGATCACGGCGAAGAGTGGTCTTCCCGCGATCGCGGTGCCGGAGCTTGACAAGGATGTGCACGACCTTCGTTCGCTCGCGATCGTGGCCTCGTGGCTCTGCCCGACTCCGGTGCTTTCATCATGAGAATCATCCTCTTCTCCGGCAAGGGCGGGGTGGGCAAGACCACTTTGGCCGCAGCCACCGGGGTGCGCGCCGCGTCGCTGGGTCACCGCACCCTCGTCATGTCCACGGACGCCGCCCACTCCCTCGGTGATTCCCTCTCGCAGGCCATCGGCCCCGATCCGACTCCGGTGGTGCCGAATCTCGACGCCATGGAGATCGACGTGCACCATGAACTCGAACGCGAGTTCGGGCCGATCCGCAGTTTCCTCACCCGGTTCTTCCAAGGGCAGGGCCTGGACGAAATCGTGGCCGACGAACTCGCCGTCCTGCCGGGAATGGAAGAGCTGTTTTCACTCCTGCGGGTGGCCGAACTCGCGCAAGGCCAAAAGTACGATCTGCTGCTCGTGGATTGCGCCCCCACCGGAGAAACGCTGCGCATGCTGGCCGCTCCCGACGTCTTGCGTTTCTACTTCCGCAAGATCTTCCCGGTGCAGCGGTTGCTCGCGCGTACGGTTCGGCCGCTGGCTCCCCTCGTGACCTCTCTGCCGGTTCCCGAGGATGATGTGTTCGTGGCGATGAAGCGGCTGTACGAGAGGATTGAGCGTCTGGACCCCCTTCTTCGCGATCCGAAGGTGACCTCCATCCGCATTGTTCTCACTCTTGAGAAGATGGTCATCGCCGAATCCGAGCGTCTTTTCACCTATCTCGGGCTGTACGGGTACTCGGTCGATGCCGTCATCGCCAATCGAGTCCTGCCCGAGACCCTGAAGGGCGCCTACTTCGAACGCTGGGGCCGCGCCCAGGCCGTGCACATGAAAAGAGTACGCGAGGGTTTCTCATCCATGCCGATCCTCGAATCACCGCTGCGCGATCAGGAAGTCATGGGGACCGAGCTTCTGAAGGCGGTCGCGGACGGTGTCTATGGCGAGCGCGATCCCCGCGCGGTTTTTCACACTTCGAGGCCGCCGCGGGTGGAGAAACGCGGAGCCGGGTACGTCTTTTCGTTCGATCTGCCCTTCGCGAGCAGCGATCGGTTGACCGCTTACGCGGTGGGGGACGAGCTGTCCGTCACCATCGACAACTGGCGGCGTAACATCATCCTTCCCCGGTCCTTGGCGGGCCGGGAGGTCAAGGAAGCGCGTCTGCGTTCGGGGCGCCTCAGCGTCGTGTTCGGAGGTCGGTAATGGCGAAGGTCGAAGATGCGGTTAGATCGCGGAGCCTGAAAGCGTGCTGCCTCGTTTCGGAGATGCTCGAGGAGATGGGCCTCGATTCACGCAAAGCGCGGGAGATACGTCGTCAGACCCTGCTGGGCCTCATGACCTTCTGCCAGTGGCAGCTCTCGCGTATGGATGAAGGCCCGAGTCAGGATGCGTCTCCAGGCTCAGGCCGCAAGCCCCGAGGCCGCCGGGTGAAGGTGGTTTAGAGAGGGCGGCCACCCGACTTGGGGCAGCACCCCTACTTCTTGGCTGGAGCCGCCTTCTTGGCCGGAACGGGCTTGCCCTGGGGCTGCGGAGGCTGCGACATGGGTAGGGCGTCAACTACGTTAGGAACCTGGCCCAGTTCGTCCTCGACTCCGACGAACACGTCGTACATGCGCACTCCGAGTTCACGGTCGTCGGTGGGGGACATGCCGAGAGCCTTGGGGACGATGGTCTGATCCATCGTGAAGCGCAACTCGACCGTGTCCTCGGCACCCAAATCCACCGTCTTGAAGCGGATCTTCTTCTCCACGAGTTCGCCGTTCTCGAAAGTATGGCTGAGACCGGCACGGCCCTGGGCCAAGATCTTGAGGGTCGGAGCACCGGCGGGGTAATTCTTCGGAGAGTAGGGCGCGTCAAACTGAAGGTAGACGATGACCGGCTTCTTGGGATTCTTAAAGGAGAGAACGGCTTCCTTCTTGGTCCAGGTGGTCTCCATCATCGGGTTCGGGCCAGGCTCGGGGTTGTGCCAGCCCTCTTTGTAATACACGCGGACATTCTCGACCTGGGCGAGAAGCTGCATCTTGGCCACGGCGTACTCCCGCAGGCCGAAATCCTCTCCCTTGAGGGGGATGCGCTCGCCGCGCCCGTCGGGATACAGTCCCACCGTCACGGTGGCATCTCCGATATAGGTGACCACAGGCACGAAGACGGTGCGCGTGTAGCTGTAGATCTTGTTGGCTTCCCACTGCGAAGGGGGAGGGGTGACGGCGTGGTCGTCGGTGAAGAGAAGGACCTTGCCCTGGTCGATGAAGTGAACGAGGGCTCGATAGTCGCCCTCGATCTTCTTGAACTCAGGCCCGGTGGTCCAGGTGTAGGTGACTTCGATCGCACTGTCGAGGGGGGCGCTCATGCGGTTCGCCTTGAACGAGGCGGTGATGTCATTCGGGGGCACGGCCCCACGCCGGTCGCATCCGACGGCCAGCAGCAACGGAGTGATGAGCAAAAGGACCCGGATTCTTCGCATTATGGACAACGCCTCCAGAAGACTTTGTTTAACTATCGCCCGAGGGTTCAATGAAACTTCAACCCCCGCGAGACGATCGACCGGCCCGAAAACGGCCCGCCTCTAGCCAAGACCAGGGAGATCCTGGCGAGTCAGAACGATGCCGGACTCCCGTTCCATGCCCTCGAAACCGGGCCGGGAAGACTGACAGAAGACGTGATTCTAAGGGTTCGGCCGAATATGTGTCAACGAAGCCTCGGCCCGGAAGGCGCTACCCTTGGGGATCAGGCACGCCCACGCTTGAAGATGGCGAGCCAGGCCTCGACCTCCGCCCGCGACTCCGGGCGACTGGGCTTGTCCGAAGCCTGATCGCCCCGTGACGCCTTGCGGGAGAGTCGGCGCCCGAACTCATGCGCCTTCTCGATCGCGGCTCCTTGGTGTCGCGCCTTGTCTCCGAGGGACTTGTCCGAAGTCACCACTATGAAGTCCTGCTTCGACTTCGCGGCTCTCAGAAACCCAAGGAGGACCTCGTCGGCACTGCGGGCTTCGCTGAAGACGACCTGCACCCGATGGCTCTTGCGGACCGGGGCCGACCCCGGGGGAGGCGGACCATCGAAGATGATCGTGGCTTGCGCGCCGCGCTCCCGACAGAATTCCGAGACGGTCAGGAAGCACGCCTCCCGGTCGGCGAGGCCCTCCCGCGCGAGCCCCAGAACATGGGCCAGGTTGTTTCCGTCTACAAGATAGGGCATGGAAAGAACTGCCCGCGATGCTACTATCCGAGCGCGTGAGACTCAGATTGACGAGGCCGGACAGAACATGAGCATTGCCGAAAAAGGTGCGGTGGGCGACATCGACCCGGCTTTTTTTGTTGGTTACCTCCACCGCCTCAAAGCCACTGGAACCCTGAAGTTCGAGGATGCGCCGATCCAGCGGGCCATCTACTTCCGCGAGGGCCGCGTTCTCTTCTCGTCCTCGAACGCCCCCGAGGATCAGCTCGGCGCGATTCTCGTCGCGGGCGGAAAGATTTCCCAGGAACAGTTCGACGGTCTTCTCGCGAGCCTCGAGCCCAAGCAGTC
>CAZFQH010000212.1:6578-7424 GCA_964520805.1 uncultured Acidobacteriota bacterium
CGCTCTGGCCCAGGGCGGGTTTGTCGCCCAGCGAGATATCGGTGACGCGGCCCGCAAGAAGGTCGAACAGATCGTCGGTTCATGCTGCGCGCAAACCACGGGGCGGTATGAGTTCGAGGACGGCGTCCTGCCCAAAGGGGCCCTCGATCTCAAGCTGACCACCGAGAAGGTTCTGGTCAACGCCTTTGAAGCCCTTGAACCATCCGGGTTTCTCATTCGCGTCCTGAAGAGCCCCATGGCGGTGCTGGCCGCGGCGGATGTGCAGCCCACCGAGCCTGAACTGATCCGATTGAAGGAAGCCCTCGATGGGGTTTCATCTCTTGCAGACATCGGAGGGGCCGTGGGCCTGTCTCTGCCCGCCACCGAGGTTCGGGCCGCAGTGCTCGTGGTCATCGGTGCGGCCTCCGTGGTGACTTCCCAGATCGAGGAGATGGCCCTTCCCGATACCGGGGAGACCACACCCGGTCTCATGCTGGACGAATCCGAACCAATCCAGGCTGACACGATAGCCTTTGGGCTCAGTCCGACCGGGGGCGACGTCCGCTTTGATGCCGACTCGATTAGCGGGTCGAACGGGTCAGCCGACGCCACGCTGGTCATGGGCGGAGGGCACGACGCCTCGGCCGACGCGACACTGGTCACCGGCAGCGGTCTCGACTTAAGCCCCAGAAAAACCTCGGAGAGCGGGCTTTCCTGGGGTGGGCCGCAGCCGAAACGAGAGAAAGCCTCAACCCAGGATCTGGCTGCGGTCAAGGAACTGCTTGCTGCGCCTTCGGTCGGGAGTCTGCCGCGCCCCCCAGCCGCGTCCCTGCCCAGCAAAACATGGGAGCCGGTGCTGTCCACGGC
>CAZFQH010000213.1:0-1277 GCA_964520805.1 uncultured Acidobacteriota bacterium
TTACAGTGGAGTCAGCGTGGCCAGCTTTCAAAACTCGATCAGCGTGCAATCAGTGACTCGGGAAGGGCTGCGTCGAATCGGACCGTGCGCCGTCACCCTCGCCCGGGCCGAAGGCCTGGAGGCCCACGCCCAGGCGGTGGTTCGCCGACTGGAGGCGCGCGCATGAGCGTTCTGGATCTGGTTCGCGAAGACCTGCGAGCCTTCGCGGGTTACGCCTCGGCCCGGCGCGAGAAAGTCACGGGACAGGTGTGGCTGAACGCGAATGAAAGCCCGTGGGCCTCCAGTGCGGATTCCGGGCAGGGATTGAACCGGTACCCCGAGCCTCAACCCGCGGCCCTGCGAGCCCGAATGGCCGAGCTGTACGACGTTCCAGTGGAACGACTCATGGTGACTCGAGGCAGCGATGAGGGCATCGATCTTCTGGTCCGGGCCTTCTGCCGGGCCGGACTCGACGGCGTTCTGATCGCACCTCCCTGCTTTGGCATGTATGCGGTGAGCGCAAAGGTGCAGAATGCGCCGCTCGTCGAAGTCCCGCTCGTCGATGAGGACACTCACTTCTCCCTCGACCTGACCGCGGTCGAGGATGTGGTGGGCTACGGCGAGGTGCGAGCCATCTTCTTGTGCTCGCCGGCCAATCCCACGGGTCAGGCCCTTTCGTTGAAGGAGATCCGGAATCTCGCCAGGGCCGCCTCGGACAAGGCGGTGCTCGTCATCGACGAGGCTTACGGGGAGTTTTCGTCGGTCAGCAGCGCGCGGGCTCTGCTGGATGAGTTCCCGCACCTCGTGATCCTCCGGACGCTTTCGAAGGCCTACGCCATGGCAGGCGCGCGTATCGGTGCGGTCCTTGCCGACCCGGACGTCATCGCCGTGCTCCGAAGCCTTCAAGCTCCTTATCCGGTGCCCGCACCTTCGGCCACAATCGCCCTCGCCGCTCTCTCGGCCGAGGCACAGGCGGAGTCGCGGGAGCGGATCGCGACCCTGATTCGGGAACGGAAGGCGTTGCTGAAACTCCTGCCCGGAGTGCCGGGCGTTGCCCGGGTCTATCCCTCGGAAGGCAACTTCCTGCTGGTGCGATTCGACGACCCCAGTGCAGCCTTCGCGCGGCTTCTCGCCAGCGGCGTGGTCGTCCGCGACATGCGCGCGATGCCTCAGTTGGCCGACGCCCTCCGCATCTCGGTCGGCACCCCGGACGAAAACGCCGCATTGATCAGAGCACTGACACAATGAATTCCGGCGCGGACGCCCGCCTCCTATTCCGAAGCGACCGATTCACTCGG
>CAZFQH010000213.1:1377-7360 GCA_964520805.1 uncultured Acidobacteriota bacterium
CCGGCGGGGGTTCCCAAGGGGGGCCGGGTCCGTCTCTGGACCCCCTTGGATTCAAGAATAATCCGATTCACTCGGGCGCTTCGGGCGTTATTAACGCTGCGGGCGTCCGCGCCGGCGGGGGTTCCCAAGGGGGGCCGGGTCCGTCTCTGGACCCCCTTGGATTCAAGACTATCCGGCACCCCGGACGAAAACGCCGCATTGATGAGAGCCCTCTCCCAATGAAAATCCTGTTCATAGATCGAGATGGCGTACTGATAGAAGAACCCTCCGACTATCAAATCGATTCGTACGATAAGTTCCGACTGGTAGCCGGCGTGATCCCCGCCCTCATCCGCCTGCGTGACGCGGGTTTTCAGTTCGTGATGGTGACCAACCAGGACGGCCTCGGAACGCTCAGTTTCCCGCGTGAGCATTTCACCGGTCCCCACAACCTGCTTCTCCAGATTCTCGAATCTCAGGGCATCCGCTTCCGCGAAATTCTGATCGACGAGAGTCGGCCCGAGGAGAACAAGCAAACGCGCAAGCCGGGAATCGCGATGGTGATGCACTACCTCCGCGACCGCGACATCGATCTCGGCCAAAGCGCCATGGTCGGCGACCGCGAGACCGACATGCAGTTCGCCCGCAACCTGGGAGTGCGCGGCTTCCGGCTGGGGCCCCAGGACTTTAACTGGGCCGAGATCGCGCACGCTCTGGTGGATGCGCCACGCACGGCCCAGGTCGAACGCATCACCAAGGAAACACGAATCGTGGTGTCGATCGATCTTGATCGGACCGCGGAACCGAAAGCCAGCACCGGTCTTGGTTTTTTCGACCACATGCTGGAGCAGCTCGGCAAACACGGCGGCTTCGCGCTTGAGGTGACCGGCAAGGGTGACCTGCATATCGACGAACATCACACGATCGAGGACACCGCACTCGCCCTCGGGACCGCGCTCAAACAAGCACTCGGCGACAAACGCGGCATCGGACGCTACGGCTTCACTCTTCCCATGGACGAAACGCTCGCAAGTGCTGCTCTCGACTTCTCCGGCCGGCCGTTCTTCGTGTTCGACGGAACCTTTCCGCGCGACCACGTCGGCGGCCTGCCCACCGAACTGGTTCCCCACTTCTTTCGTTCACTCTGCGAGACCTCGGGCCTGAACCTGCATCTGAAAGTCCAAGGCGAAAACACTCATCACATGATCGAGGCCTGCTTTAAGGCCACGGCGCGGGCGCTCCGCCAGGCCCTGAAACGTGAAGGCGTCGAGTTGCCCACCACCAAGGGCGCCTTGTGAAACCCCGCCTGGCGCTCCTCGATTCCGGGGGAGCGAATCTGGGATCGGTTCAGGCCGCCTTCGAACGGCTGGGCGTCGAGGCCCCGGTAACCTCCGACTGGAACACCATCCGAAACGCCACCCACGTGGTCCTTCCCGGCGTGGGTGCGGCCGCCGCCTGTATGGCGAAACTGCGCGAGAACGGTCTGGACCAGATCATCCCCAGGCTCACCCAACCCCTCATCGGGATCTGTGTCGGGATGCAGCTCCTGTTCGAACGTTCGGAAGAAAGCGACACACCGTGCCTGGGTCTGATCGAGGGCGAGGTCCGACTCCTGCAAAAAGCACCGGGCATCCGCATCCCCCACATGGGCTGGAATCGGCTGGAGGTGAAGGCCTCCGTTGACCATCCGTTGATCGTGGGGCTCAACCAGACTTCGGTGTACTTCGTTCATTCCTACGCCGCCTCACCTTCGGTTGATGCCCTCGCGATCTCTATGCACGGACAGCCGCTGGCCGCGATTGTCGCGAAGGGTTCCGTGATGGGCGTGCAGTTCCATCCCGAACGGTCGAGTGCGGCGGGCGCACAGCTGCTCCGGAACTTCCTCGCCCTCTGATGACGTTCACGGTCCTGCCCGCGATCGATGTCCGCAATGGAGCGGTAGTGCGCCTGAGTCAGGGCGACTACGAGCGACAGACCACCTACGCGCCTTCCCCCATCGAGGCGATCTCCGGTTACGCCCGGGAGGGGGCCACCTGGCTTCATCTCGTCGACCTTGACGCGGCCCGTGAGGGGCGATACACCCTGCTTCCCCTGCTCGCGGAAATTCGCACCACGGCCCCGCTCCTCGTCCAGACGGGCGGAGGCGTGCGTCACGCCGTGGATGTGGAGGCGATGATCGCGGCAGGGGCGGAACGAGTGGTGGTGGGAACGGCGGCGGTGCAAGAGCCCGACACCGTGATTGGCTGGCTCCGGACCTTCGGCCCCGATCGTCTCACCCTCGCCCTCGACGCGCGCCAGGACGAACAGGGCCAATGGAAACTGCCGGTGCGAGGGTGGACGGAGAACACCAGTCACACTCTGGAAGGCCTGCTCGAGGTCTACGCCGCCGCGGGGCTGCGACATGTGCTCTGCACCGACATCACACGGGACGGAATGCTGTCGGGATTCAACCTCGAGCTCTATAGCACCCTGGCTCTGCGCTTTCCACACCTCGACATTCAGGCTTCGGGAGGTGTCCGCAGTCTCGATGACATCAGGGCCGCGAAGCAGGCGGGGGCCAGGGCGGCGATACTCGGGCGTGCCCTCCTCGAAAACCGCTTCACTCTGAAAGCCGCCCTCGCATGTTGAGCCGGCGCATCATCCCCTGCCTCGACGTGCGCTCCGGCCAGGTGGTGAAGGGCGTACGTTTTCGCGACCACGTGGTGATGGGACACATCGAGGACCTGGCCCTGCGATACCGGGACGAGGGAGCGGACGAACTGGTCTTCTACGACATCACGGCGAGCCCCGAAGGCCGGTCGGTCGATCGGGCCTGGGTTGAGCGGGTGGCCCGGCTGATCGACATCCCCTTTTGTGTCGCGGGCGGCATCCGTTCGGTCGCGGACGCGCGCGCCGTCTTGTGGTCGGGGGCCGACAAGATCTCGGTCAACTCCCCTGCTCTCGAACGTCCGGCTCTGGTGAGCGAGCTGGCCGAAGCGTTCGGCGTCCAGTGTGTGGTGATCGGCATCGACTCGCTTCGAGACGCGGACGGATTCTGGAGAGTCCGGCAGTACTCGGGGGACCCTGAAAAGACCCGTGCGCTCGAGCGTCGAACCCTGGACTGGGTGGTGGAGGTCCAATCGCTCGGCGCAGGCGAGATCGTCTTAAACTGTATGGCCTCGGATGGGGCCCGCGCGGGCTACGACCTGGAACAACTGAAGGCGGTGCGAGCGGTCTGCCATGTCCCTCTGGTGGCTTCGGGGGGAGCCGGGGCCGCCGCGCACTTCGTGGAGGTGTTCAAGGAAGCGGATGTGGACGGAGCCCTCGCCGCGAGCGTGTTCCACTCGGGAGCCCTGCCCATTCCCACCCTGAAAAACCATCTTCGCGAACAGAGGATCGAAGTACGATGAAACCCGACGAAATCGCCCGGCTCGACTGGGAAAAACAGCAAGGACTCCTCCCCGCGATCGTCCAGGACGTCCACAATGGTCGCGTCCTCATGCTTGGCTACATGAACCGCGAAGCCCTCGAAGCAACCCTCGCCACCGAACAGGTGACGTTCTGGAGCCGGAGCAAGCAACGCCTTTGGACGAAGGGAGAGACGAGCGGCAACGGGCTCACCCTGGTGTCCATCGAGACCGACTGCGACCGGGATTCTTTGCTCGTCACCGCCCGCCCCCTCGGTCCCACCTGTCACGAGGGCACGACCAGCTGCTTCAAGGAGGCTCCGTCAAACTTCCTGGCCGACCTCGACCTGTTCATACGCGACCGCGAGCTCGACCGGCCCCCTGGAAGCTACACCGCCGAACTCTTTGCGCTGGGCACGCGAGGAGTGGCGCAGAAGGTGGGTGAAGAAGCGGTCGAAACCGCCCTCGCCTCCGTGACTCAGGACGACCATGCCCTGCTCGGCGAGGCCGCCGACCTGATGTACCACCTCACGGTCCTGCTCCGCTCACGCCGCCTCTCCATGAACACAGTCGTCGAGGTGCTGAAGGCCCGTCACCTGCCTTGAAAGGCGGTGGGCTCACGCCAGGGACGGGGTAGGGTTTGACCTCGAAGGCGGCCGTCGCCTACCGCATCGAGGCAAGCACGATCAGCGTCTCGTTCGCGGTGCGCTGCGAGATCACCGGATTCGCATCGAAGTAGCCGAACGCGCGTAAATTCTCATTGTTTCGCTCGGCGCCTCCGATCAGTCGCGACGCCTCGGATGCAGATGAGTAGCTGAGCGCTGAACTAAGACCGAACGAAGTCTGAAGATTGCCCCGGATGCGGTTCGCCAGATGACAGGCCGAACAATCGACCGTGTCCGCCGATTCCACCAGCGGGTTTTCCACGCGAGCGAGCGCATCCATGGCCCTCTGGCGCTCGGCAAGGCTGGCATTCTGCGCGGTTCCCGAGTTGAGAACGAGAGCGAGTTCGCCCCGAAGTATTCCCGGGGTCACCGTATAGGCGTAGCCACCACCTTGACCACCTTGACCGCCCCGGCCGTTCTCGAGGACCGTCTGAACCAAAACGTTCCCGTTCAAGCCCGCAATCGGAAAACCTCCGCCGGGAGCAAAATCCCTGAGATTGAACCCGCCGAAATCCCATCGATCGCCACCGCCTGGAGCGCGAGTCATGAACGTGAGCTTGGCGAGATTCGCCGAGCCGGCGTACTGAGCCACCACGTCCCTCAGGGCGACTCCGTAGGCCCCGGTCATTCCCTGGGTCATGAGAGCCGGGCTCACTTCAAGCCGGGTGACGCCATTATTTTCGGGGGCGAGGGCCGCTACGGTCTTGAGCCGCGTTGTGACGGCGGCGAATTCATCGGGGGTCAGGTTGTACAGGGCATGAACGGCGCCGTCGCGCGAGGAAGCCCCATTTTGGGTGAGCGCCTGGAACACCAAGCGGATCTGGGGGTAGCACGGGACGCCTCCGAAGCACGGATCGAAGCGAAGTGAAACAACTCTCAGTGCGGCGTACGCCGCGTCCGGACCCTGAAGGCCCTCGATCAGCGGCAAAGTGATCAGGTTGAAGGCAGTCCGAGGGAGAAGTGCGGCCCCATCCCGTGCCGCCATGGCGGCAGTCCAAAGCTCACCCCTGCCGAGGGGAAACAAAACGGAGACGTCGTTCGCGGCGAGGGACCGCGATGCCGGCGCTGAAGGTGCGGTTGAAAGAACGGTCGAGGTGGTTTGGGAGTCCGTTCCGCAACCTACGAATGTTGCGAGGGCCAGCAAAACGACGCGAGGGGAACGACGATCGTTGATCATGTGCTGATTCTCCTGGGCAATCCTGACAAATATCTTAAGACTTCGCAGAAAATCTTGTCATCGGAGGTGGACGCCCCCGACACTCTCCGGTGACAATCCCAACCGCTGGGGCAGGGCCCGATTCTTGCTCCCGCTCCCTTCTTCGATCTGGATGAAAGTGCCGATTGGCGCTTTCAAAACCCGTGGAGGTCCCTGATGCGCCTGTCCCCCCTTCTTCTTCCCCTCGTTCTCCTTCCCGGCCTGAGCCTCGCCCAGGAGCAGGGCGTCGCCCTCAACATGGGCCGCGGTCTCGACAACGGGATGAGCGTCAACTGGACGTTCCGAGAGAACTGGACACTGCGGCCCACCCTGGGCGCCGGATACTCTCAACAGCAAGGGTTTGAGGCCTTCGTTGGTTCGACCCTGTTGCGATCGTTCTCGATCGGCGAGCGGTTCTATGCCTATGCGGGGGCGGGCATCCACTTCGGGTCCTCCGGCAGTGGAACTAACTCCACAGGCGGGCCTGGCCAGACGCCCGTCGACGTTCGCGGCACGTCCTCGCTCGACCGCCGGTCCACACAGAATTCAGGAAGCCTCTTCTATCTGACCGCACCGGTCGGACTTCGCGCCCGAATCCACGGGAACTTCGAAGCGTTCGCCGAAACCGCCTACCAAAAAGCCATGTCCGGCCAATTCAGCCTCAACCAGAACGGCCAGTTCTCGGGAAACGGCAATCAACGCTTCGGCGCAACCTTCGGGATCAGCCTGCGACTTCAGTAGGGTGAGCGGGGGCACAC
>CAZFQH010000214.1:0-7352 GCA_964520805.1 uncultured Acidobacteriota bacterium
CACGTTGCCTGCCATGTCGTACAGACCGAATCCATTCGCTGCGAAAGATCCCACGGGCGACGTTTGGGTCCACTGGTCTCAAGTCGTCGGACAGGCGGCGCATGGCGCTTCAGTCTATTCTGCCGGCGTCGGCAGCGGCCTCATTGCGGCCACGGTTAACGCTGGTCGCGGTCCTGGAATCGCGCCTTCCTTGTGTTGGCAACGGTGCACGTTCCAGGGGGCCAAGGACCGCCGGGCTTCGGGCGCTACAATGCCCGGGATCCCGACCGTGGAGAATCTTGTGCGCCCGCCCGACATTCCCGAGGGCTTCCTCGACGGAGAGCCCGCGTCGGTGAAGTTCGTCGAATCCGCGGTGAAGCGCGCTCTCGCCGCCCGCAGTCTCAACCTCGGGGATGCCCAGTCGGACGTGGGTCAGGAAGCGATGCGCCGACTGGTGGTCTCGTTCCAGAAAGGCCAGTTTCGGGGCGAGTCTGCGCTTTCAACCTACGTTCACAAGGTGGCCCATGGGGCCGCCATCGATCACTTGCGCCGGGTGCGCAGGCGGCGTGAGGACCAGGGGGATGAACACCCGGAGGTGCAACGGCGATCGACTCCTCCGGGGCAGGTGTCCTCGATTGAACGATCAGAAACCCGAATCGCTGTGAGCCGGTTGCTGGCCCTGATGGGTGAGCCCTGTCGGGAACTGATTACGCGTTTCTATTTCGAGGATGTTCCTTACAGAGTCCTGGCGGAGACGATGGGGAAGACGGAGTCGGCGCTCAAGGTTCAGGCGCATCGTTGCCGACGGGAGGCCGCGAGGCTCTTGGCCGAACTGTCCGATGGCGCTTCGGGCGGCCCGCGCCGAGTTGGTGGAAAGTGATTCTGAGGCGGTTTCTTCGAAGGACTCGGCGGCCCGCCGAACCCCAAACCGGTCTCAGGCCTGGTGGCGGCACCTCGCGGCCGCGGTGGTCGTTGCAGCGATTGGGCTTTATTTCTTCAGGCCCTCCCCCGAGACCACTCCGGACCGCCCGTCGGTGAGGGGGGGGTTGCCCTCGATCGACCGACTGGAGCCGACAGGCCCTCTCTCCCGCTCAACGCGCGAAATGGTCTTCACCTGGGACGGGCCTGAAGGACTTGGGTACCGGGTATCGTTCCTGTCAATCGATGGACGACTGCTCCACACAACCGAGGTTGCGGCTCGCCGCCTTGTTCTGGGCGGTGCGACTCGCGCCATCCTCGAGCGGGAACCAGAATGTTTCTGGAAGGTCGAGGCGTTGCCTGGAGGCGGCGGCCTCCTGCCCCAAGAACGCGTCGCCCGAATCTCCTGGAACCCCTGAGCGGCTGATGACGGCTGAGTTTCGGCCGGGGAAGTTCCTGGGTGTTTGCCGCGCGCTGCTGCTTGCGTCCCTCGTATTGTCGCCGGTTACCGCCTTTTCTCAGGCGCTTTCACCGCGGGGGGAGCCCTTTTTGGGGCGCTCGAAGCCGGCGGCCGGCCCCAGGACGCCCGCCTGACCGGCGAGGCGCTCTCACGGGTCCTGCTGGCGCCGGTGCTTGGGGTGTTGCCCGCAGGGACTCGGCGACTCTTGATCGGCGCCACCGGGGAACTCGCCGACCTCCCCTTCGCGGCACTCCCGCATCCGACGAAGGGAGATCTGCTGTTGCACCACTTCGAAGTCACCTACGTGCCAAGCCTCCAACTCCTGGCCGCGCTTCGGACCTCCCCTAAACCAACCGCCGAGAATGCTCTGGTATTCGCCGATCCTGTGGCCAGTGGACGGGTGCCTTCCGCGCGGCGCGGGATCGACCTCGGGCCCCTGCCTCACGCCCTGCGGGAAGGAAAGGAAGTGGCGGCGTACTTTCGCGAAGCCCGTTTGCTGGAAGGACGGGGGGCCACGCCTCGCGCGGTCATCGCAGAGGCGGGGCGCTTCGGCGTACTCCATTTCGCCACTCACGCGGTCACCGATCGTCAGGCTCCGATGAACTTGGCTCTCGTGCTCTCGCCCGAGGACTCGTCGCGCAGCGGTTGGATCACCGCCCGCGAGATCTCGTCCCTCTCACTCGATACCGCCCTCGTAACGCTGTCCGCGTGTCAGTCCTCGGCCGGACCCAGGACGAAAGCGTCGTCGGCACCTTCTCTTGCCAAAGCCTTCCTCCAGGCAGGCAGCCGCTCGGTGGTGGCCGGGCTCTGGGATGCGGACGACGCCGCCACGCGCGATCTGATGAATCTGTTCTACGAGGAACTCTCGCGCGGTGAAACGGTAGGGGGCGCGCTGCGCCTCGCTCAGCAGACTCTCGCCCGCACCCGCGATGTCTCTCAGTGGGCCGGGTTCGTGGTGGTGGGCGATCCAGACTCCCGACCGCTCGGAATCAGGCAACCGCGAGCCTTATCAGCCACATCCCCTATGGGCGGGTTCGCGCTTCTGGTCTGCGCGGTCGGGGGTTTGGTCTTCTACGCGCGCAGGTCCTGACCGGTCAGCCTGCGGAACGCCTCCAGGTAGCGTTTCCGCGTCCCTTGGATGACCGAGGCGGGCAGATCGGGGCCGGGGTACGTCTTATCCCAGGGCAGGGTTTCGAGATAATCGCGGACGAACTGCTTGTCGAAACTGGGCGGGGTCCTTCCCGCCTCCACCATCGACGCCTCCCAGAAGCGGGACGAATCAGGGGTGAGCGCCTCGTCGATCCAGATGAGTCCCTCGGGCACGATGCCGAACTCGAACTTCGTATCGGCGATGGTCAGCCCGACACTTTCGGCATGACTCCGCGCCCCCTCGTAGATGCGCAGGGAAGCGCCGCGCGCGGTCTCGGCGTGTTCGATGCCCGTGAGCTTCACCATTTCGTCGAAGGAGATGTTCTCGTCGTGACCGGTCTCCGCTTTGGTGGCCGGAGTGAACAGCGGAAGCGGGAGTTTCTGTGATTCGAGCAGACCGGCAGGAAGGCTGAGGCCGCAGATCGCGCCGGTCTTCCGGTAGTCCTTGAACCCCGACCCGGACAGATAGCCGCGCACCACACATTCGACGGGCAGCGGATCCGTCTTGCGGACCACCATCGAACGGCCGTCGAGCAATTCGCGGTGGGGCTTGAGCTCGGTTGGAAAGTCGGCGACGTCGGCCGCAATGACGTGGTTGGGAATCGTGGCCTCGAGCTTTTGGAACCAGTAGAGGGAAAGCTGATTGAGCACCCGGCCCTTGTCGGGTATCCCCTGCGGAAGAACGACATCAAACGCTGACAGCCGGTCGGTGGTGACGATCAGCAGTTCGGTACCGAGGTCGTACACATCGCGGACCTTACCCCGTCGAAGGAGGGGAAGGTCGAGGGCGGTGGTGGTCAGAGCTTCGCGCATAGACCGGGATCTTAGTAGGGCCGCCTCTGCCTGCGGCCACACGCCTCTCCGTCCTCGCGCAAGGCGGCGATCAGAATCAGGCCCTGGCCCGCCTGCGGGCGTCGCGTAGCGGCGGATCCGCGTCGCCGAAGTCTCTAAGAAGGGCGACAGAGACCGCCCTGAAGTATCGCCGCCTGGGATCCTGCGGCCCGTTGCCGAGTTCCCGCACATGTCCCTTGTCGACGAGTCTCGAAAGGCGTGTACGCGTTGCGCGAGTCGATAGGCCAATACTCTTGGCAAGTTCGCTCGTAAGCAGTCCCTTGGGGTCTCGTAACGCCGTCATGATGGCCAGATCCTTCGGGTCCAGCACCACGATTCCTACCTTCAAGGTGAAGAGCGTTACCCGAAAGCGGGTGCTGATCTCCTCAAACAGCGGCGGTCGCAGCCCCGCTTCATGGCACGCGGCGGTCATTCGCTGAACTCCGCTGCCCCACTGCTCAATCAGTCCAAGGGTGTTGAAGACCCGGCCAATGACGCGATTGCGGAGCTTCGATACGCCTCGGGGAAGATCCTCTATCAGCATACCGAACGGCAACAGGCCCGGGTTCTCGACCTCGAGACGATCGTCGAAGAGCGACACACGAATCGGCGCGCCCCGCTGGGAATAGTCGGCGTGGGCCACCGCGTTGATCACCGCCTCGCGCACCGCGACCGGGGGCAGGTTGGGTCGCTCCTTCCGGCGCACGGGTCCTATTTCGGCGCCGTGGAGCGTGTGCTTATCGACGAAGGCGATGGCCTCCTCTACGGCACGGGTCGGGATGGAATGGATGTCCACCCGATCGATGATCTGGCTCTTATCGGCGCCGCGAAAGCGGCCGGCCTGGATCCATGCGTCTGGAAAGTGACGCTCCCGATCCTTGCCAAAGAGCAGCATCCCGCCAGTCGTGGGCACCATGAGCCCCTGGTGGTCCGTGACAAGCCTCAAAGTTTCCAGGTCTCGCCGGGCGATGACCCGCACCGGGCGAAACGACTCGGAAGCAGCTCGGAAGTCCAGCGCTTCCGAGCTCAGGCCCGGCATCGGCTGTTCGTCAAAGGACTCGCTGCGGGAGAACCGGCGGAGCTCTTCCGTCAGCTCCTTGTCGGCCCGGCGGTTGGTTGAACCGATTCGGACGTAGACCCCGTCCGTCTGACTCTCTCGTTTGAAATGGTGTGGACGGTTGGAGCTCGGGTGGACCTGGATGGCGAGAATGTGGGTGCGCCGCCAGGACAGGAGCTCGATCTCCGGAACGATCCGCGGCGAAACCAGATCGCTGACCAGGCTCGTCACGCGCTCTTCCAGGTTCAGCGGATCGTGGACGCCCCGAACACGCCGGCTGCTGTCCTCGACGCCAATCAGCAGTATTCCCCCGGAGGTGTTGGCGAAGGCGATGACGGTCTTGATGACCCCGTCCGGACTCGACAGGTCGCGCTTGAACTCGAGGGTCTTGCCCTCATCACGTTTCAGCAACTCCAACAGGTTCATCTACTCGGAAGTCTACTCGGAAGCGGCGCGCTCCGGTAGGCTTCCGAGTCGGTCCGACGTTCGTAATCCCGAGCCGCTTCGTCTTGAGGGCGAGGCCGTTGCGGGCGATCCCGAGGCTTTGCCTGTCCGCCCGCACTATTCCCGACCGTACCATTGAATCATGCGCCGCGCGGAAAAGTAGGGGCAGGCCTTGTGCCTGCCCCTACCGGGGGCGGAACGCGATGCATGCGATCGACAGCGTGGCCACAAGGCCCCCCCCTACATACCTTCAGGCGTAGGCGCCGGAGGGGCCGGCGGAACCGCAGGTGTTACCTTGGTGGCAGGGCCTTTCCCTGCGG
The DNA here is from genome assembly GCA_964520805.1 of uncultured Acidobacteriota bacterium. Lineage (GTDB taxonomy): Bacteria > Acidobacteriota > Vicinamibacteria > Fen-336 > JAGNNV01 > JAGNNV01. The sequence continues at coordinate 5,159 of CAZFQH010000214.1, forward strand.
TCGGCGCCTTCGACGACTTAGGTGCGGGAACCGCGGGTGGCTCCGGTGCGATGGGCCGCGCCGGGCGCGGGCCTTCGCCGAGCGGTGCGCGGAACCGGGCATCGACTTCGGGGGCGTTCGGCGAATCCGGCTCGGACACCTCCATGTCACCTTCACGCGACACGGTGATGTCGCCCAGACGCGACCGAAGGGTCAAGAGAGGACCACCGGTTCCGATGGTGGCCTTCAGCAACCGCTTGCCTTGCTCGCTCGAGTTGAGGGCGCCCACTTCGCCGCGCACGTCGCCCCGTTCCACTTGCGCGTCGAGAAGAGCGTTCACGGAATCGGGCAAACCTACGTGAATGTCGCCGATATCTACCTTGACGTCGATGGGAGCTTGAACTGTCCGGATGGGCTTCACGGAAACTCCGCCGCGGCTCGAAATCACGGTCAGGGGACCAGCGAAGTCCATCGCGTCGATATCCTCGCTATCCGACTCGAGACGCGCGCCCTTCAAGAAGCGCTCCGCGCGGATGTTGCCGTGTTCGTTCGTGATCTCAAGCAATCCCGCCACGTCCGAGGCGGCCACGTCGTCGAAGGAGTTGCGGATCATGACGCTCGATCCGGCCTTCAGAAGGCGGACATGCCCGCGCCGGTTCTCGATGGAGATTTGTCCGGTGATGTTCTGAATATCGATATCGCCCCGGTTCTTGACCGTCACATCCCCCTTCACGTCGTCGATGCGCAGGTCCGAGTGTTCACCGTCGCACGACAGCGCGCCGGTGATCTTGCGGGCCTGAAGGTCGGAGAACTTCAGCTTGGCGGAAAGCGCCACCAGGTCGACCGCACTGAGGTTGCCATGGGAGACCACCACTTCGGACGGCGCCATCAGCCGCTCCACGTGTACGTCCCCGTATTCGACCTCGACCCGGCAACCCAGGGCGGCCGAGACCACCTCCAGGCTGCCGTGCCGGTTTTTGGCCACGCAGTCGCCGGTCACGTCGCGCACCTTCATCTCGTCGAATTCGCCGGTCACATTAAGAGCCTTCGCCCCCTCGACCACGATGCGGCCATGCCGGTTGGTCACGCGGGTGTCGAGCGACTCCGGGGTGTCGATCTCGATGTGAGTCTTGACCCTGTAGTTCGCCTTGGGGTCACGGGTGGTGGAGACCTTCAAAAGGCCGCCCTCGCGCACGAGCACCAGTTTCACTTTCTCAGAGACGGATTCGGCGCTCCCCGAACGCCCGGTGAACACCTCTTTGCGCAGCGCGATGCCGATCTGGCCGTTGGGAGCGCTGGTTCGGCGCACCATGACATCGCCGAAAGCGTTCGAGATTTCGACGCCGCTGATACCGGCGGACGCGCTCGTCTGGGTTTCCGTGAATTCCTGCGAAGGACCGCGGAACCTCGAAACCCGGAACGGAAAGTCGCCGTCGAACTGGAGGCCGCGGAAACCTTCGAAGGACTCATCATTGACGAAGTTGCGGGTGACGTTGATGCCTTCAATGATGAGGCCGAAGGAGACGATCAGGAAGAAGAGGGCGACCTTTCGGAACTTCATTGACCACCTCCACTTCCATCCTGCGAGGCCCGCGAGGCCACGATCTCGGCGGCGCCCCAGACCACGAGGAACCCGGGCCAGATCTTCTTGAGGAGAGGGATCGCTTCGACGACTCCCAGGTTCGCGAGGAGGAACACGACCCCTACGGTGGCCAGGAAGACGCCGAAGCCGAATGCCTCGGGAGAAAACCCGCGATTCATTGCCGGTTACCGAACAAGGAGCCGCGGAGCAGAACCACGCCGGCCACGATCATCAGCAGGGGCCACATCTTGGCGATCCACTGGAAACTGAAGAGGCCCAGATTGTGCAGGAGCAACAGGCCGCCCATGGCCACCAGGGACCAGCCCCACAGACGGTTGGACTCGGGCTCGTTCACCGTGTTCACACCCGAGAACGACTGGAGGTTGATGCGCTCGGCGGAGCGGTAAGCCTCGATCATGTTGTAGAAGACGATGAAGGGCAACAGCAGGCCGAAGAAAACGCTGCCGCCATCGGTTTCCGCTATCACGAAGATGCAGGTGGCAAACGCGGAGAAGAAGGCGAGGGCCTTCCCGATTTCGCCGTTGTAAAGGTGTCCGAAACCCGGGAAGAGCGAAAGGAAGGCGGCGAGAGCCGGGCTGCGCTTGTGCGAAGACCCCGAATACGACTGGGCGA
>CAZFQH010000215.1:0-7346 GCA_964520805.1 uncultured Acidobacteriota bacterium
CTTCGCGGCCCATCCGTTGAAGCGGGAGATTGTCGGCACCGTGGCCGTCAACCACATCGTCAACACCGGAGGCGTTGCGTTTGTGGCCCGCGCCATGAAGGCGAGTGGCAAGGACGTGGGCGAGGTGTTCGCCACGTTCTACCGGGTGGCGAACGCGGACGATGCGGCGAAGGCGCGAGCCGCGATCAAAGCCGAGCAAGGCGACGCCGCGCCCCGACACGCGAAACTCCTGGCCTTCGAAACCGACCTGGCCGCCAAGGTCCTGAAGGCGCTTTAGGGCCTGCGAGGCCAGAAAGGTCGCTGGGCCTTGTCAAGGGGCCAAGTCCTTGATGTGCAGGAGACAGCCGAGGCTACCGTACGCGTTGATCATCGGCCGGTCTGAGGTGACAAAGGAGATCCCTTCGCGAAGGGCGAGCGCTACGAAGAGGCCGTCCAGAGCGCCCCCTCGGTGCTTCAAGGCGAGTTCGACAGCGGTTCGGTCGAGGTCCTTTTCGGGGACCGTGGGAATGGGGATCTGAAGGGATCGTTGCCAAGTACCGCGGGCTTGGGCCTCGCTGAGCCTGTCCCGTCCCATCTCACGCCTCATGACATTGCCGAATTCCGTTCGGAGGATCTCAGGAGCGATGAGTTCGTGCTTTCCGGTCCGGAACCCCTCCAGCAGAACATTTGCCTCGAGCGACCACTCTTCGGGAAGGAATACCTTGACGGCTATCGAAGTGTCGAGCACCAGCCGCAAGGGTCAGGAACCAGACATGGAATCGCGTAACTCCCGGAGGCCCTCAGAGCTGTCAGGGAACAGCCCATGCTCCTTGAAGAGATGCTCCCGCTGCGCGGCGATCTCTTCGAGAAGCTCCTTCGGGAATCTCTCCTTTAGTGGCCGAGGCCTCAACGGACTGGTCGATCCCCGCCCAGGCTAAATCTGGGAGCGGAATGACTGGGTCGGCGCGTTTCACTGTGCCCATGCAATGGTACTACGCCAGGACCTTCAGAAGCGCGACCGCCAACTTGATGAGCGCTCCCGCGGCATTCCTGGGCATGGTTCAAGTGGCTCATTTCCAATGAGGCTGGCGGCTCACGCCCAAAAGCCCTTGATTGGGAACAGAATGGAGGTGGCGAAAAGCCAATCCGAGCCATCTGAGGAGGCGAAAAGATGTTCGAAGCTGCTGAACTGGGTCACCAGATCCCCAAGGCCGACTACCTGAAGGAGGTCCCCCTTCTGCGGGCGGGGCTCCTCGAAGCGCAGCAAGAGCTCCAGGCCGCGAAGGTTCCCCTCATCCTCATCGTCTCGGGCGCCGATGGCGGTGGCAAGTCTGAAACCGTCAACCGCCTTCACGAGTGGTTCGACCCCCGTGGCCTGGAAACCAACGTCTTTGGCCCTCTTTCCGCGGAGGAGAAGGACCGGCCGGCCTACTGGAGGTTCTGGCTCTCCCTCCCCGCGCGCGGAAGGGTGGGCATCTTCTTCGGCTCCTGGTACACCGACCCCATCATCCGGCGCACCTACCGACAGAGCAGCGGCGCCGAGTTCGACCGCAACCTCTCAAGGATCAAGTTTTTCGAGCAGCAGCTGGCCCAGGACGGTGCCCTCATTGTCAAGCTCTGGCTTCATCTCTCGAATCGCGCGCAGAAGAGGCGGCTGAGCAAACTGGAGAGCGATCCCAAAACCCGTTGGCGTGTGGGTCCCACCGATTGGAAACACTTCAAGCTCTACGACCGATTCGTCAAGTTCTCCGAAGAAGCCCTGCAGCGAACCGACACCGGTTTTGCGCCCTGGACCGTGATCGAGGCCACCGACGATCGATATCGCGAAGTTGCGGTGGGGAAGACCATTCTCGCCGCGATCCACGCCCGTCTGGCCGCGAAGAAGGTCGAGGTCGTTCAAGCACGGAAGTTAGCGCCCGCAACCGATGTGGTCTCGGTGCTGGATCGGGTGGGCCTCAAGCAGACGATCTCGTCCAAGGAGTACGACCAGAAGCTCGCGAAGCTTCAAGGCAAGCTCAGCCGGCTGTCCCGCGCGGCCTGGGAAAAGAGGGTATCGAGCGTCCTGGTCTTTGAAGGATGGGATGCGGCCGGCAAAGGCGGTACGGTTCGCCGTCTGACCTCCGCCATGGACGCGCGGCTGTATCGGGTGGTTCCGATCGCGGCACCCACCGACGAGGAACGGGCCCACCAGTACCTCTGGCGGTTCTGGCGGCACATTCCGCGGGCTGGCCGGGTCACCATCTTCGACCGTTCCTGGTACGGCCGCGTCCTGGTCGAACGGGTCGAGGGTTTCGCGCGCGAAGACGAGTGGAAGAGAGCGTTCCAGGAGATCAACGAGTTCGAAGACCAGCTGGTGGAACATGGCACCATGGTGACCAAGTTCTGGGTGCATATCAGCAAGGACGAGCAGTTGCGCCGGTTCAAGGAGCGCCAGAAGACGGAGTTCAAGCAATACAAGATCACCGATGAGGACTGGCGGAACCGGAAGCAGTGGGAGGCCTACGAGAGCGCCATCAACGAGATGGTGGTTCGCACCAGCACGAGGGGCGCCCCCTGGGTGATCGTTGCGGGGAACGACAAGCGTTTTGCCCGGATTCAGGTTCTGGACACCGTGTGCCGGCGCCTTGAAAAGGTCCTGGGTTAAGGAGTCGCCATGCGCAAGTACATAGTGATGGGCCCGCAAGGATGCGGCAAGGGAACTCAGGCGAAGATGCTCGAGAAGGATTTCGACCTCGTCCACATCAGCGTTGGCGACATCTTCCGCTGGCAGGTGCAGCACCACACAAAACTCGGAGCGAAGGTGAAGAGGATCGTGGCTTCCGGCCTTCTGGTGCCGGACGATCTGGTCAACGAGGTCGTGGTTGAACGCCTCGATCTGCACGACTGGAACTACGGGTTCATCCTCGATGGTTTCCCGCGGAACGAAAACCAGGCGGTGTTCTTTTTGGAACGCTACGACGTCGACGCCGTGCTGCTTATCGAGGTCCCGGACGCGGTTGTGCTCGAGCGGATCATGAGCCGGAGGTTATGCTCCAACTGCGGTCTCGACTACAACCTCATTTTCCACCGGCCGGCGGTGGAAGATGTCTGCGACGTCTGCAAGGGCAAGCTGGTGGCGCGGGCGGACGACAATCCGGACGCGGTGAAGGGACGGCTTCAGGACTATCGCGAAAAGACACAACCGATCATCGATCTCTTCCGCCGCAAAGAACTGGTGGTGGCGGTCGATGGCACCAAAAAAGCGGCCGAGATTCAGGCCGAGCTGCGACGAAGGCTGAACCTGGCCGCGGTCGTGGAGGCTTGAATCAGGCTCAAGCGGGGAGGTTCGTCATGAAGCAACTCTTAGCCGTCCTTTCGTTCCTGGCTCTTACGGCCCCGATCTTCGCCCAGAAGCCGGCTGCGACTCCACCTTTCAGGGGTGCCGTTTCGCCATCGAAGATGGATCCGGCCGAGGCGAAGGCGGGCGGGGTCATCTATCTCAGATACTGCGCGGCCTGCCACGGCCGGACTATGCTCGGAGACGGCCCGGTCGCTTCCGGTCTGTTGAACGTGGCTACGGATCTCACCACGCTGGCCGCGAAGAACGGCGGGAAGTTCCCCTACGATCAGGTGGCCGCGATCATTGACGGGAGCAAGACCTCCCGCATTCATGGCACGCCGGACATGCCGGTCTGGGGCGAGGTCTTCGCGGTGACCACCGGAACGGAAGCCCCCACCGCGGAAGCCGCGGTCCGTCGCATCACCCATCATGTCTGGTCCCGACAGGTGAAGCAGGCCCCGGCTCAGGGGAAGAAATGAAGGACACTTGCAGTCATTGACAGCCGTACCCACGAGATTCGTCGGAAAGCCGGTTGTTGTCGCTTGGAAAATTGAGGAGATCGCCATGAAGAAAACCCTAGCTGTCGTTGCCATGCTCACCCTGTGTGGGGGAGCGTTTGCCCAGAGTTCACAGGAGGCGCCACCGCAGGGAACTCCGGCGCCCTCCACCGAGAAGATGAAGACCGCAACCGGTCCGGATCTTGGAGAGGCGGCGGCCGGGGAAGTCATCTATTTCCGCTACTGCGCCGCCTGTCACGGAAGGTCGCTCAAGGGTGATGGGCCGGTGGCTCCGGGTCTGGTCAAAAAACCGATCGACCTGAGCCAGCTGGCCAAGAAGAATGGCGGTGTTTTCCCCTATGAAAAGACCGCGACCGCGATCGATGGCCGGCAGACCACCCGCACCCACGGCACGCCCGACATGCCGGTGTGGGGCGAGATCTTCGCTCTCACCTCGGGCACGGATGCTCCCGACGCGCCCTCCGCGGTCAAGCGGATAACGCACTACATCTGGTCCCAGCAGGCCACCCCCCCCAAGAAGTAGCCTCCGAAGACACCTGCGGTCGTTCCTCCGCCAGGCCGCGCAATCGCTGCGGCCTGGCGTTTTTCTTTTGATGGAAGAGCCTCCACGCGGCAAAGGGTATCCTCGGCAACGGGCTTGGGCAGGCGGGCCTTTTCCAGAAAAGGGAGATGTTTCGATTGACCAGGTGTGCGCGTTTTGTGGGGGCTGCGGGTTGTCTGACCCTGGCTCTCGTGTTCGATGTCGGCTCGGTGGCTTCGGCCCAGTCCTCTCGGGAAGGCCCTTCCGGCTCGCCCCGACCAGCGCGGGGCGCAACCTTCCTGGCCAAAGCTCCGGCAATAGATGGGACAGTTGCGGGCGACCCTGGCTGGCAAGGGATCGAGCCCATCAGCGAGTTTCGACAGACCACCCCCAACGACGGCGCCGCGGTTTCGGAGCGAACGGAGGTGCGTATCGCTTACACCGCGGAGGCACTCATCGTCGGAGTGATCTGCTACGACTCCGACCCTTCGGGCCTCGTGGTCTCCGACTCCCGCCGCGACTCTCCCCTCGACGACGTGGACAGCTTCCGGTTCATTCTCGATACCTATAAAGACGGACAGAACGGCTTCGTGTTCGGCACCTCGCCCGCGGGTGGCGAGTACGATGCCCAGGTGTCGCTGGAAGGCCGCGAGGGCGACCAGAGTGCCCGGCAGCAGTCGGGGGCCGGGGGGGGGTTCAATCTCAACTGGGACGCGGTGTGGACGGTGCGTACCCACGTGGGGGACTATGGCTGGAGCGCCGAGTTCCTGATCCCTTTCAAGAACCTTCGCTACGCGAAGGGAGGCGAACAGTCGTGGGGATTCAATATGCAGAGGAACATCCGCCGCAAGAAGGAGGTCGCCTACTGGGCCCCGCTACCGAGGCAATACAACATCCTCAGGGTGTCGCAGGCCGGGCTTCTCAACGGGGTTAAAACACCCGCGCAGCGGAACCTGAAGGTCACCCCCTACCTGCTGGGCAACACTCAGCGCAAATATCGTACTCAGTCGAAGTTCGACCGCGGTGGGGAGATCGGGGGCGATCTCAAGTATTCGATCACGCCTTCGCTCACCCTGGATGCCACCGTGAATACCGATTTCGCCCAGGTGGAGGTGGACGATCAGCAGGTGAACCTGGATCGCTTCTCCCTTTTTTTTCCGGAGAAGCGGCCTTTTTTCCTCGAGAATGCAGGGCTTTTCACCGCGGGCAACAGTGGCGAGGTGGACCTCTTCTTCTCCCGCCGTATCGGCATCGCGCGCACCGGGGAGCAACTTCCTATCGTTGCGGGAGCGCGGATCTCGGGAAAGGTGAATGGCTGGAATATCGGGGTCATCGACATGCAGACCAAGGCCCTCAAAGGTGTGGCACCCGCCAACAACTTCGCAGTGGCCCGACTGTCGAGGGAGATGCCAAACCGGTCGGGCTTTGGCGCGCTTTTCGTGAACCGGGAGAAGACCGGTGACACCTCGGTGGCCGGGGTGGCCGACTACAACCGCACCCTCGCCCTGGACGGCCGCAAAGGGTTCGGCCGGTATGCGCAGGTCACCGGCTTCCTGGCCGGGACGTCATCTCCCGGCAGCAGTCGGCGCGCGCGCGCGTTCGACGGCGCGTTTTTGCGGGAGTCGCCGCGCTTCGACGTGAGGGCCAAGTACACCGACGTGGGGGAGGGCTTCAATCCGGAAGTGGGCTTTCTGCGGCGCACTGCGTTTCGGAAGGTTGATGTCCTCATCCTGAACCGAACCCGCCCGAAGGACTGGCTTGGGATCCAGGAGCTGCGCCCGCACATGAGCTATCGCGGCTACTTCAAGCCCGATGGCTTCCATGAAAGCGGTTTTGCTCACTTCGACAATCATTTCGAGTTCAAGAGCCAGTGGGAGGTGCACACCGGCCTGAACCTCGTCCACGAGGGCCTGCGCACGCCGTTTGCGATTGCTCCGGGCATCACGGTTCCGGTGGGAGACTACGACCACGCCGAAGCGCAGATCGTCTTGATCTCTCCACAGGCCAAGCCCGTCAACATCAACGTGACCACGAATGTGGGCGGTTACTATGGCGGCAATCGTCTCGCCATCGCTCCCGCCATTCGTTTTCGCGCGGGTGACAAGCTCTCGGGGACGCTCAACATCAACTACAACCGGGTCACGCTCCCCGCCGGAAACTTCGAAGCGAACCTCTTCCGTCTCCGCGCCTCCTATTCGTTTTCGCCTCGGGTGTTCGTTCAGTCTCTGATGCAATACAACCAGCAGACCAGACTTCTCTCCGGTAACTTCCGTTTCGGCTGGCTGCAAAGCGCCAACGCCGGCATCTTCGTGGTCTACAACGAAGGGCGTGAACGCGACGCGGTCATGGGAGGCCTGCGTGACAACTCCTCCCTCGGCCTGGTCCGCGACCGCAGCCTGGTCATCAAGTTCAGCCGCCTGATCGACATCTTCAACTAGAGACATCGAGGTTCGTCCCGTGAAAAGCACCGCTACTCTGCTTCTTATCCTTATCGCCACCACCTCGTTCGCCGACGGATCGATCACCGACGTTCCCGGCATCAAGGTGGGCAGCATTACCCTGACCGAAAAGCCGACAGGGTGCACCGTCATCCTCACGGAGGGTCCGCCGACCGCCGCGGGTGGGGTTCAAGGGGCGACGCCGGGTGTGGCACAACGCGGCGGGGCGCCCGGCACCCGCGAGACCGATCTCATGGATCCCGTGAACATGGTGGACAAAGTGAACGCCATCGTTCTCGCCGGCGGCAGCGCCTACGGTCTTGATGCGGCCTCGGGCACCATGAAGTGGCTCGAGGAGAAGGGAATCGGCTGGCCGGTCGGCAATGCCGGTGTAGTGCCCATCGTGGGCTCAGCCATCCTGTTCGACCTGCCCTTCGATGGCAAGCCGAAGATCCGTCCGGGTGCGGATTGCGGATACAAGGCTGCGGCCATAGCCACCGCGGACCCGGGGGCCATGGGTACGGTCGGGGCGGGGGCGGGGGCCACGGTCGGGAAGTCCGGTGGTCCGGGAC
>CAZFQH010000216.1:0-7343 GCA_964520805.1 uncultured Acidobacteriota bacterium
CGGCGCCCCAGGCCGTCGAGGGGGTGGGACTCGTCTACAACGACGGATACAGCGCAACCGTTAAATATCTCACTGGGTACCTGGTCGAGAAGTCGCTCGCCGTCGACAACATCTTCGTGATCGCGATGCTCTTCGGCTTCTTCGCGGTGCCCGCCATCTACCAGCACCGGGTGCTGTTCTGGGGGATCGTGGGCGCCCTGGTCATGCGGGGGCTGATGATCGCGGTGGGGGCTCAGCTCATCCAGCGCTTCAACTGGGTCATTTACGTGTTCGCGGTTTTCCTCATCCTGACCGGGATCAAGATGCTGCTGCTGAAGACGGACGAGACGGACCCGAACCGCAACATCATGGTCCTGCTGACCCGCCGCCTCTTCCCGGTGAGCGAGCGCTTCCACGGCCAGCACTTTTTCGTTCGCGCGGGGTCGCTCGCCTCCCACGAGGCGCCCACGCCCGGCGCTCCCGCGGAAGTGGACCGGATCGTGGACTCGGCGCGCCCTGGGACCTTGCTCGCCACGCCGCTGTTCCTCGCTCTGGTCATGGTCGAGTTCACGGACGTCATTTTTGCGGTGGACTCGATCCCGGCCATCTTTGCGATCACTGCCGACCCCTATCTGGTGTTCACGAGCAACGTGTTCGCGATCCTGGGAATGCGAAGTCTCTACTTTGCGCTCGCGGGGATGATCGACACGTTTAGGTACCTGAAGGTGGCGCTCGCGATCGTCTTGATGGTGGTGGGAACGAAGATGATGACCCACGTCTGGCTGAAGGAAGTGCTGGGCCAAAACTTCAACCTTTACCTCCTCGCCGTCGTCCTGTTCATACTCGCGGCCGGCGTCGTGGCCTCCCTCGTGGCCTCGCGGCGTGACGCCGCGGGCCCGGTCGGCCCGGCGAAGTGATGGTGGATCGGCGCTGACTGCCGACGTCTGCCCCCCACGGCAACTGTGGGCAATGAGACGAACGGCCTCAGACCTTGGGGCCTCGGCGCATGCTCAAGGACGACGACAGCGCCCAATGCATCATTGACTCCAGATCCAATAAAGGGCGGGGAGCGTGCCTCTTCCTCAGGGCGGTGGGACGAAAAGGAGCAGTCATGTCCTGCGTCGCCAGATCCGTCGTTATCGCAGCGTTTCTGGGGGGACGGCTTTTGCGCAAGGCCCACCTCTGCACGGAACCGCCGCCGAAGCCCAGGTTCTGAGAGAAATGAGCGGCCGCCTTAAAGATGCGCTGGCAAGGGGTGACGTGACCGCGAAGGAGACAACCTGGCCCGCTACCAGCAGGCCGACGCCGGCCTGGCCCTCATTGACGCCGATGCCGCGGCCGTGCAGCGGCGGCTCGCGGGATCAGTGCCGTGTTTGATCAACTCCGACAGGCTCAGGAGTTCGAACGCGAGAGGAGCGGTGAAGGAGGCCTAGGGGCTGATCAGTGACATCGCGATGAAGCTGACCGAGGACGCGGTGTCGGGCGTGGCGGTCGTCTTTGTGCCCGCACCCGGAACTTCAACGCGGGCTCCCGCGGCGTGAGCGTAGGGGGCACCTTCGCCGCGCGCACTCCGCGGCGGTGGTGACGCCCACGCCCGACGTGTCCTCGGGCTCCGGGTTTGAGGGCGGGTCGCTGTTGCAGGAGAGGCGCGACACGGCGCAGCGCGCGCGCACGGAAGCGGTCGCGCTTCAGAGGCAGGGCCTGTTGACGGAGGCCATCGCGAAGTACCGCGAGAGCGGGAGAGAGCGCCCGTGAAGCCCGAGCCGCCGCCGTGTTCGCTGACCGGGGAGTGGGCGCAGGTCTATCGTAAAAACCCGGACTGTTTGGCCCAGGACAACTTCTTCATCCTGCCTCAGAACGCTAGCGGAGCGACTTACAGCAACGAAACCCGAGGTGATAGTTCTCGTGGCTGTTGTTGTCCATCACCTTCGTTCCGTGCCAGAAGGGCGCCCGCCACCGACACCAGTCTTCATGCGCCTTGTAGCGATCGAAAATGAACCAGCTGCCCTTCATCTCCGTGACCCCGAGGGTCTTGCTGCCGCGACTCGACATCTGGGTTTCGTCGAGGGGCAGGTTCATGTGCTCGGCGGCATTGCCGTTGATGTCATAGACCCCCAAAGAGCTGTGGCAGGCCGGGAAGTAGCCGGCGGGAAATGTGTTCGACCCACAGCCGGCCCAGTTGCCGCCATTGCAGCCCGGAGTCTTCGTGCTCGACGTACCGCAAACACCCTTCTGGTAGGCGGCTCCGTAGCTCCAGGACTTCGTCGCGGTGTCCCTGCGGTTGTTCGCCGAACGCATGGACTCGGCGCCAGACATCAAGGACTTACCCCTGGCGAGCGCAAAGTCATAGTCCGGCTCCTCGAGACGGCCGGCGCATCCGCCCTCCCATTCGTGCGCATCGCACAAGCGCTTGCCCAGAGCCTGGCAGACGAGGGCGGCGTCGCGGGCCTTGATCCACACGACGGGATACGCGCAGGGGATGTTTGGGAACTCGAATCGATCGATGCACGAGGTCGCGTCTTCCGGCTTCTCCCGCGACGCGTCGTAGAGGGGCGCCATATATCGGGCGCCGCAGATGCGGTCGGACTCTGGATCTTCATAGGAAACCGTCGCGGCCTTGAGTTTCGCGACGCATTCTTGAGGGGTGGCGGGATGCCGCGTCATCGCGGGATTGCCCTGGCCTATCCGACTGGAGGTCGCGAAGATCTCCTCGAGGCGGCGCATAGCCTCGTCGCTCAGGCCATGGACGCGTTTCAGATCGGCCAGCAGCGCTTCGTTGCGCGGACTCGAAGTAGCGAGGGTTTTGATCTGCGCCTGGGCGGGGCTTGTGCTCTGCTGGGCCATGAGGAGGGCTATGAGCGCGCAGGCCAGGTGCTGGCTACGGCTCATCGGGGCGAGCGGCGGAGCAGGTAGAAGAAGTCGCGGTTGTCCGCCACACTCACGAAGCGGGGAAGGGACTGCCCGCCCTTTGCTCCGTCGACCGCGTTCATGCCCTGGATGAGATGTTCGGTGAGAAGCGTCGAACCCGCGGGCCGATAGATGGCCATGTACGTATGTTCGAGCGCATTCATGTCGAGCTGCATCGCGTAGCTGCATCCGGCGGCCTGGAAGATGCGGGCCATGGCGGAAGGAGTGGCGGTGGAGAAGTAGCCGTAGATCAAATACGGCCGGCCCTGGTTCTCCTGCATGCACAGGCCGGCGCGAAGGGTCCGCAGTTTCTTTCCCGCGGAGCCGGACCAGTTGCCGGCGCTCCATCGGCGCACTTCGGGGCCGGGCGCTCCGAGGCCGGTCGACGGATCGCGTTCGAGGATCGGAACGCCGTTCTGACGCGCGTAGCGGACGCGGGGAAGGGTCGCGTTGTCCTCGTCCGTCCACGTTTTGAGGGTGATGGAGCCGTCTTCGAGGCCGATCACCGTGGCGAGGCCGACGTGGAGTTTGCTCAGCACCACACCGTTTTCGATGAAGCCATAGTGCGCGCCGTTGGTCTGAGCCGCTTCGCTCGATGAGCGCAGGGCGCCGTGGGTGCGCTTGAAGCCGCCGGTAAAGGTGGCGGCCACGCGACCGGCCTCCATGGGACTGAGCATTCCCGTTCGCACCAGGGGTTCAACCGAAGGAGTGCCGTCAGGCCCGGTTGTGGAGTTTCCCCGGATCGCGGGCTGGACCGCATCCGACCACTCCACGCGCGGGTGATCGGTTCCGACGCGGAACCCCATGTCGAACTGTTTCAGATCGAAGGCCACCAGATAAGCAAGGGCGGTGGACTCGGTCGAGTCGAGCGGTGAGACACCGCTGCCCTGTTCGGCGATGACGTCGGGGGATACGAGATCGGGCTGCAACGTGGTGACGAAGATCCCCGGATTGTCCTCCGCGCCGTACCAGCGGCCCACCGCGACCCGTCCGTCGGTTTCGCCGGTCACGGGGATTTCAAGATTGACGGGGACGACGCGCTGGTCAAGCGCATCGCCCCTCACTCGCGGAGGTATGGGGCCGGTGAGTGCGGGGACCGGCCCGGATACAGCTCGGGCCGGGGTCAGGTTCGAGGTGGCGGCGAAGGCGTCCTTGTAGAAGAGGTCCTTGACGAACGAGGTCATCTCCTCGCCTTGCCAGACATGGTCGCGAAGCAGGTCGACCACGCGTTCTTTCGGCGTGCGATGGCCGTCGACCGGATTGCGGAGGTAGACGGCTCCGCCACAAAGCGGCGCATAGACGAGTCCGGAGCGACGCGCCTCCGTCAAAGGCCCGGCTTCTGTGGCGGACCACAGCTGGCAACGGGTGCCCGGGTTGAACCCGCCATCCGGACCCGCAAGGGTCAGGCCAGAAGCGTTGACCTGATCAAGCCGGAGCCTCACCCCGGGCTGGCTTTCGAGGTGATACCAGACCGGGTCGCCGCCCTGGATCTTCAATTGCAGGAGGTACCACGTGCCGATGTTGGGATTCAGATCGATCAGGCTCGCCTTGAGCGCGTCGGGGCCGCCCGACGAAAGGCGCGTGAGTTCGCGGAACTGTTGAAGATCGATGACGGACTTCGACCGATTCGCGTTGTACTCCGCACTGCGCTCCGCCGCGAGCGCCAATGAAAGTGGCGATGCAGTCCGGGAGGTCATCGCGGCGGTGGTTTGAGACGGGGCGAAGCGGCGGGCCGCCGAAAGAGCCATTGCGGGTTCCGCGGCCCGGAGGGAAGGCGCGATCCCGGAACAGGAGAGAGTCATGGAGAATGCCAAGCCGATGGCAAGGACGCCCGACAAAGACACGGCAGGGCGCAGGCTGCGGCTTGACACATTCAAGGGCCGGGCAACACACTCCCACGATGTCAAAAATGAGGCTGACGAGTGTCGGCTATGTGCTCGTCTGCATTCTGGGCGCGTTTGTTTCACCGCTCGCCACGGTTCGCGCCACTGAGTTCGTGGCCCCTTCTCTGAACCTGCCCCCCCGGCCTGCCGATGCGATCGGCGGAGCCGAGTTCATAAGACGTACGAGTGGAATGTCCATCGTAGACCGTGACCGCGCCGTGGTGGCCGAGATTGAGAAGGGGAACGTCCCTTCGTTCCTGAATCATCTGAAGCCGGTTACGGTTGGCAGCAAGGCGGCGGATGGTCGCGCGGTGACCGCGACGGTTTGGGTGACCCCGGATTACCTCGCCATCGGATCGGACGACGACTTCTTCTATGTCCCGCTCAATTACTACTCCGCCACGTTGATCGCGGCCCGCTTCGGTTGTGTTCTCCCGACGCCGCGCATCGTTGATGCGATCTACGATCAGTCGGTCCATCACCTGAAGCCCGCCCCGCTGCCCGCGAGCCCACTCATGGCCACGAACCTCTACATGGCCGAGCACAAGCAGAAGATCGACGTGCAGCGCCGCGGTTTCGCTCTGGGCGAATTGATCGCCGGCCACAAAAAGGACCTGGTCCTCACCAACCGCCTGGCGCAGATTCCCGGTCGTGTCGCGATCTACGGCTGGCATCTCGCGACCGGCCGTCCTATTCAGCCCCTGAGCCTGGTGCACGGCGCTCGTTACGTGGACTACAGCCATGGAGTTCGATTGGTCGCCTCCGTCGTGGAGGTAGGCGGTGTCGCGCGATCGATCTACGACGCACTTCAGGATTCGATGCTCGCGCCCGCCCTGAGTCGCGAAGGCGTCACTCGCGACCCGTGGGCACTGATGCACCCGCGGTAGGTGAGGTCGACGCGGCGGCCGGCCCTGGCTCCTGCCGGATCGCCCAATCCCTATGCTCCGCAGGCGCGAGGTGGTTGAGTGCGATGGCGTCTCCATCATCGAGGTCGGCGCTCTGTCTGCGGGAGTGATCATTCCACTGCACTGAGGAGCAACTAGCGTGCCACTGCCTCGCTTTGCCTGGGTGAAAGTCGACCGCGAGCGAAAGTGAGAGATTTTTCGTCAGATCAAGGGGCCGAAGCGCACGAATACCGGGAGTATTTCAAGGTTTGGCAACGCGGAGCTCTGCGGAAAAGATCCGCTTTCGACGCGGAGGGACTTTCGCCACGGGCTGCTGGGCCCGTGTCGTTGTCCGGGCCCGGCTTGTCCGGCCCCTTTGGTGATGGTCGTGGTACCGGTACTGGTGCCGACGTCCGTGCTGACGTCCGTGATCCCGACCCCTCCCGCGACGACTTCTACAAAGGGGCGGTGGCGGGGTCGAAAGGGAGGGGGCTTCTAGATAGTTGCTTTCTTCTGGGCGAACATCCGAAGCAGACCGTTGATCGCCATGTGTAGCAGCATATAGACGACCAGGCCGACGACGTACGAGAGCATCAACTGCATCGAACCCACGGTCGGGTCCGGCATCAGGCCTTTGAAGGGAGAAAGGAACGGAGAGGTCAGCGTGTCCAGAAAGCGTTTGAAGCCGCTGGACTGGCGCGCGCCCAGGAGCTCGAGGACGACCTCCAGGCCGATAAGGCCGTAGAGCAGAAAGAATCCGTAGTCGATGAACTGAGAACCCCGGGTCGCCTTCCGAGCTCGTTGAAGCTCGGATTCAGATTCCCCGACCTCGGTGGTAGCGTTGTGCTTCAGCCCCGCGGCAACCGACCGGACTTCACTGCGCTCGGCGGCGTTCGTCGAGGCGGCCTCCGTCTGAATACGCTCGTGAACATCCCTCTCGAGCTTCGCCTTCACCGCGCCATGCTGTGCGATGCGGCGCGCCTCGTCTTCCGCGACCTGATCTGTTCCTGGTTCTAAGTTTGCACTCCTCAGCCCGATAGACAGCAGAAAGCGTGCCATGCGTGCAAGTCCCTGAGTGTTCGCCACCGAACAGACCCGGGAAGGGACCCTCGGCCAAGCTCGCGTCGATATGACTATGCAAGCGGGTGTGTGGATCGACCATCGCGAAGCCGTTCTGATTTTCACGGGCGAGGAAGGTGAACGAACGGAACGAATAGAGTCCGGAGCCGAGAAACACGCGCGGGTCGAAGGCCTTTCGTCGGAGGACGCCCCAGAAGGTGATCACCGAGACCGGCAGTTCGCCGATCACCTCGATAAGTATTACAACGAGGTGATCCGGCAGCTGGGGGCTGTGGACTCGATCTTCCTCTTCGGCCCGGGCGAGGCCAAGAGGGAGTTCCAGAAACGTATGGCGACCAAGGGATTTGGTGGTCGCGTCGTCGCGGTCGAGACCGCGGACAGAATGAGCGAGCCACAGATGGCGGCCAAGGTGAGGAAGTATTTCAGGAGCTAGCGTGGTCCGATTCGCACGGAGCTGATTGTGGGACCCCGGTTGATCCAGGATCCAAGGGAGGGCCTGGCGCCCCCCCCTCCCAATCGCTGGTCGCCCCTCCCGGCCACGGACGACATTCCCCTTCGCGCCGAGCTGTTCAGCGCCGAACAGATGGAGTCGCACGGCCGCGCCTTGGCC
>CAZFQH010000217.1:0-7291 GCA_964520805.1 uncultured Acidobacteriota bacterium
AGCCCGGTCGATGGCCACGCCCGCGATGGAGGCAAAGGCGCGAAGTATTTCTTCGCTGTCACCGCCGAAGGTGTCACCGCCGGCCCGGTTCAGAAGTTGGATCACGCCGACGAGGTCTCCCGCGGGCGAGAGCAGAGGCGCGCAGAGGATGCTGCGTGTCTTGAAACCCGTTTCCTTGTCGAATTGAGGACTGAAGCGGGAATCGGCGTAGGCGTCCGGAATCGAAATCAGTTCCCGGGTGAGGCCTACCTGCCCGGCGATGCCTGTGCCCAAAGGCACGGTGACGGCGCCTTTCGACAACTCGCCCGAGACATGGCTCGTGAGCGCATTTACCGCCGGGTCGTAAAGGAAGATGGTGCTGCGCTCGGCTTCCAGGACGACCGTGGCCTTTTCCAGGATGACGCGGAGCAACGATTCGAGGTCGAGCTCCATGGCGAGGGCTCGCGAGACATCGAGGAGGGAATTGAGTCGTGCGACCGAACGCTGAAGTTCGGCTTCGTGTCCCTGCATCAGGACGACACTCGACCGAGGGCCTCGTCGATGGACGGCTTGACCGTAAACAGAGCAGTGAAACCCGCCAGAGTGAAGACCTGCTCGACCGAAGGCGCGAGGGCACACAGAACGAGGCGTCGGCCGGAGCCTTTCATCTTCTTTGCAAGCATCAGGAAAACCCTGAGCCCGGCGCTGCTGATGTAGTCGATGCCCGAGAGGTCGATCACCAACAAGGCCTCGCCCTCCCTGGTCATCAGCGCCCTCTCAAAGTCGCCCGAGGTGTTTGAATCGACGCGACCCAAAGGCGACACCACCAGTCCTTCCGCATGTCGTGCTTCGCGGATATCCAGACTCAATGGTCGATCCTCTTCGTCATGCGAAGCATGTTCTCGCCATCGACCCGCTGATACTCAACTCCGTCCATAAGGTTCTTGACCAGATAGATCCCGAGCCCCCCGACCGGGCGATCCACAAGAGGGGCTTTAGTGTCCGGGTCGGGCCGGGCTAATGGGTCGAACGGCCGGCCCTTGTCGCGGATCACGACTTCGAGCACGCCGGTCGTCACCGCAAACGAGACGGATATGGTGGTCTGCTCTTCAGAGCCCCGAGCGGCGCTGGCCGGGTTTGATTTGACCGTGTTTGAGAGGATCTCGTCGAGAGCAATCTGCGTTGCGCTGATGATCTCCCGGGCCAACCCATGCCCGCGCCCGAACGCGTCGAAGGCCTGGACCGCGTCGATGATTCCGGCCGAAGATGCTTGAAAACAATGGAGTTCCGATGGCATGAGTAGCGCTCGCCGGGAAGGATAGCATCGTGCAGGGCGCTCATCGTTTGACTTGATCGCCCTGGAGTCGGGTGTGCGCCCGATCACGGCAGAGGTTGATCGCCGCGTGGTCGTATGTTCAACTGGTTGGAGCCTGACGCACCGGCTTGTACGAGATCAGTCGAAGAAACCAAGCACCAGTCAAAAATGGAGGAACTTCATGTCGCCTAAGCGAATTGCTGTCTTTGCTGTTTCCGCAGTTGCCGTCGCCGGTATCGGGTACGTGGCCATTGGCGGGTACCCCCCAAGTGAGCCGGCGGCCTCTGGAACCATCGGCGCAGCCCAGCGCTACCAGGCACCCCAGGTTGGGGCCACCGACGTTCAGGTGACGGATGCCCAGGTGCAGGAGTTCCTTCAGAGCGATACCTTCGATCGATTGAGCAAGGACAAGACCATCCAGTCAGTCTTCGCCAACCCGGCGGTCATGGACGCCCTCAGCAAGCCTGGCGTATTCGAAGCTCTGGGCAAGCCCGGCGTGTTCGAAGCCCTTGGCAAGCCCGGTGTGTTCGAAGCCCTGGGCAAGCCCGGCGTTTTTGAGGCTCTTGGCAAGCCCGGCGTGTTTGACGCCCTGGGCAAGCCCGGCGTGTTTGACGCGCTTGGCAAACCCGGCGTGATCGACGCATTCGGCAAGCCTGGGTTCATCGAGGCTCTTGGGAAGCCGGGAGTGCTGGACGCGCTCGGCAAGCCCGGCGTTTTTGAGGCTCTTGGCAAGCCCGGCGTTCTTGAAGCTCTCGGCAAGCCGAATACCTTTGAGGCTCTCGGACTCGCCTATGGAGATTCCAACGCCAACGACGGATCGGCCCTCACCGCTCTTGGCAAGCCAGGCGTGCGCGAAGCTCTTGGCAAGCCCGGCGTGTTCGAGGCCCTGGGCAAGCCTGGCGTTCTTCAGTCCCTTTCGAAAGCCGGCGTGTTCGAAGCTCTCGGCAAGCCTGGAGTGTTCGATGCACTCGGTAAGCCTGGAGTGTTTGACGCACTCGGTAAGCCCGGTGTGATCGATGCACTCGGCAAGCCTGGAGTGTTTGACGCACTCGGTAAGCCCGGTGTGATCGATGCATTCGGCAAGCCTGGAGTGTTTGACGCACTCGGTAAGCCCGGCGTGATCGATGCATTCGGCAAGCCCGGTGTTTTCGATGCGCTTGGCAAGCCCGGCGTTATCGATGCGTTCGGCAAGCCCGGCGTGATGGAGTCGTTCGGTAAACCCGGGATGATGGAAGCGCTTGGCAAGGCCGGTGTCTTCGAGTCCCTTGGCAAGGCCGAGGCGAAGATCCAGTAAGAGAGCCGCCACCTCGAGTCGGCGGACTTTAAAGCCCAATCCTGGGCGGCCCGCCCCGCTAGTATGGGGGCGGGCTTTTTCTTTGCCCGCAGGAGACATCCAAATGACCACCCGACGCAGACTGACTGCGCTCATGGCCGTGATTGTGGCTGCCACTCCAGCCGCGGCGCAACTCAAAACCATCGAAACGGATCGACTGCGGATCGTCTATCCGGGGGGTGCCGAGTCGTTTCTGATTCCATACCTCGGGCGGACCTTTCTGAACTCGATGGCGTTCCAGAAAAGGATTTTCGGCTTCGATCCGAAGGAGAAGATCAACCTCCTTCTCGTCGATTTCTCGGACAGCGGAAACGCGAGCGCAGGCAGCGTGCCGTACGACGGCATGACTTTTCAACTCGCCCCCGTGAGCTTCGCCTACGAGACCTTTTCGTCGAATGAGCGCATGAACACGTACATGAACCATGAGCTCGTTCATGTGGCCACCATGGACGGGCCCGGGGGAAGCGAGCGTCTGTTCCGGCGTCTCTTCGGGGGCAAGGTGGTTCCCGTCGCGGATCACCCCGAGAGCATTCTCTACTTCCTTCTCAGTTCTCCAAGGGTCGCGGTTCCGCGGTGGTATCTCGAAGGCAGCGCGGTGTTCTTTGAAACGTTCATGGCCGGTGGAATCGGGCGCGCGCAGGGCGGTTACGACGAGATGGTCTTCCGGGCCATGGTCAGGGACGGAAGCCACTTCTATGACCCGCTGGGCCTGGTCTCCGAGGGGACCAAGATCGACTTCCAGCTTTCCGCGAACGCATATCTCTACGGAACGCGCTTCATGTCCTTTCTGGCCCTAACGTACTCGCCCGACAAGGTGGTCGAGTGGGTGACCCGAGGCGCCGGCAGCAAGGCCTACTACTCTTCCCAGTTCCGGCATGTGTTTGGCAAGTCCCTGGATGACGCCTGGCAGGACTGGATCGAGTTCGAGCGGGGGTTTCAGGAAAAGAATCTGGAGGCGATTCGGCAGTATCCGGTGACGCCTTATGCGGACATTTCGAAGCGCGCTCTGGGCTCGGTATCCCGAGCCTGGCTGGATCCTGACGGCAAGCACATGTATGGCGCTTTCAACTATCCCGGGGTCGTCGGGCACGTGGGCGCAATTTCGCTGGACGACGGATCCGTGGAGCGGCTGGTGGACGTGAAGGGGCCCGTGCTGTACACCGTTACCTCGGTGGCCTTCGATCCGGATTCCAAAACGGTTTTCTACACCACTGACAACAACGCGTACCGCGACGTCATGGCGCTGGATCCAGCTACGAAGAAGACGCGCGTCCTCCTCAAGGACGCTCGGATCGGAGATCTGGCCTTCAACCGCGCGGATCGTTCGCTGTGGGGCATTCGTCATCTCAACGGAATCTGCACCATCGTCCGAATGGCTCATCCATGGACGGAATGGACGCAGGTGAAATCGTGGCCCTACGGCCCCCAGGTCTATGACCTCGATGTGTCGCCCGATGGGCGCTTTGTTTCGGCCTCGGTCGGCGAGGTGACGGGCCAGCACTCGCTTCAGGTGTTCCCCATGGAGACGCTTCTCAAGGCTGACGCCACGCCCTCGTTCAAGCACGACTTTGGCGCGGCCATCCCGTCGAATTTCGTTTTCTCGCCGGACGGGCGTTTTCTTTTCGGCAGCTCCTACTACACCGGAGCCTCCAACATCTTCCGCATCGAGATGGCGACCGGCGGGGTCGAGGCGGTGAGCAATGCGGAGACTGGTCTCTTTCGGCCCGTCCCCCTGGCCGATGGCTCGCTCATCGTGTTCCGCTACACCGGGGAAGGCTTCGTCCCGACCCGAATCAAGGGGACTCCCATTCAGGATGTGAACGCCATTTATTTCCTCGGGCAGCAGTTGGTTGAGAAGCATCCTGTGCTGAAGGAATGGAACGTGGGGTCCCCGGCCTCCCGCACTTTTGAGCCGATCAAAGGCGGGGAGCGGCCCTACAATTCGGTGGGCAGCATGAAGCTGGAATCAACCTATCCCGTGGTCGAGGGCTACCGGGACTTTGCCGCGGCGGGTTGGGCGTTCAGCTTCTCTGACCCGGCCACCCTGAACCGCGCGCTGCTCAGCGCGTCCTACACGCCCGACAGCGATCTGCCCTCCTCCGAGAGGCTTCACATCGGTTTCAAATTTCAGCGGTTCGACTGGACAGGGCGGTTCAAGTGGAATGGCGCGGACTTTTACGACCTTGTCGGCCCGACCAGGAAGAGTCGAAAGGGCTATGCCCTCGGGGTCGGGCACAAAAGCAATCTCATCTGGGACGATCCCCGCGACCTTTCACTCGACGTCAACGCCGACATCTTCGGAAAGCTGGACACTCTTCCCGGATTCCAGAACGTGGCCTCAAGCTCGACGTCAATCAAGTCGCTGAGCGCAACTCTCTCTTATGCCAATCTCCGGGGGTCGCTCGGGAAGGTGGATCCCGAGAAGGGGATCCGCTGGGATCTGTCCGGAAGCATCGAGCGCGCTTCCTCCCGGAGCTTCCCGAAGCTCCAGGGGACCCTTGATGTGGGCCAGCCTCTTCCGCTCGGCCACGCATCCGTGTTTCTGAGGTCGGCCGCGGGGTATGCGTGGGGCGAAGAAACCAACCCGCTCGCAGCCTTTTATCTGGGCGGCTTCGGGAACAACTGGGTGGATCGCGGTGATGAGAAACGGTATCGGAAGTGGTACGCGTTCCCGGGGGCCGAGATCAACGCTCTCGCCGGTCGCAGTTTCGCCCGCACAACTCTCGAGTTCAATCTGCCGCCTGTCCGGTTCAAAAAGGCGGGCACACCCGGGTTCTACGCGAGCTGGATCCGGCCCGCGGTTTTCGGAGGGGTGGCCGTCACCGATCAGGGTCGTGCTGCCCGGCGACGAACGGTCTGGAACACGGGCGCCCAGTTCGATCTTTCCATCACCACTTTGTCCGCCCTGGACCTGATGCTGTCCTTCGGGCAGGCGGTGGCCTTTGAGCAGGGTCGCAAGGCAAGCTACGAGACCATGATCTCGCTCAAGGTCTTGAAGTAGAAACACGGCCAAGCGATGCGTATCGCGATCGCCCTGCTGCCCGTCCTGGTCTTCCTGGGAATGTTGTCGCTGCTCGACAGCTTCAAGCTCGTGAGATTACGGGCCATTCTGATCGCCATCGGCGCGGGGGCTGTGGCCGCGCTGGCAGCGGCTCAGGTGAATGGGACTCTTCTCGACCAGACCGGCGTCAGCATCGCTCTCTTCTCCCGCTACGTAGCACCTCTGATCGAGGAGGGCCTGAAGGGCGCATGGGTGATCTATCTCATCCGCGGCCGGCGCGTGGGTTTCCTGGTTGACGCGGCCATACACGGCTTTGCTGTGGGCGCGGGTTTCGCCCTGGTGGAGAACATCGATTATCTGAGACACCTTCAGGACGCGCCCCTTTCCCTGTGGTTCGCTCGGGGAGGGGGAACGGCCATTCTCCACGGAGCTGCCACCGCAATCTTCGCCATGTGGTCGAAGAATCGTCATGATTGCGCTGCCGGCCTTGCCGCCTTCGTTCCCGGGTTTGGGCTCGCGGTGGTGATCCACTCCCTGTTTAATCACTTCGTCCTGCCGCCGTTGCTCGCTGCGCTCGTCCTCCTCGCAACTCTGCCCGTGGTGTTGCTGACGGTGTTCGAGCGGAGCGAGAAGACGACACGCGCCTGGCTCGGCGCCGAATTCGACGGCGGCGTTGAGATGCTTCAGAGCATCCTCAGCGGGGGTGTTGCGGGCACGCGTACCGGCGCCTATCTAGAGAGCCTTAAGAGCCGGTTCCCCGGGGAGATCGTGGCCGACATGCTGTGTCTGCTTCAGATCCATCTCGAATTGTCGATTCGCGCCAAGGGCATCCTCATGGCGCGCGAAGCCGGCCTCGATATGCCGGTTGGAGAAGACGTAGTGGCCAACATCAGGGAGCTTGCCTACCTCGAGGGACAGATCGGTCGCACCGGCCTGCTCGCCATGAAGCCCATCCTCGCGCTTGGCAGCCGGGAACTGTGGGAGATCCGGATGTTGCAGGAGTCGGGAGGCAAGGGCCGAACCTGACGGCCGGGATTCGGATAGGGTTCCAGGATGAGACTACGCGTGACGACTTTCCCGCTCCTCATTCCTGTCGCCCTCGTGCTCACGTTCCACGGGGCCCTGACGAACGCGCAGACAAAGCCTGGGTCCACGGCGGTCCGAAACTTTGCGACCCACGAGGCCCTCGAGACCTTCTTCAAGGAATGGCGCGCGTTCCAGAAACCCCCGCTCAAGGACGGCGTTCCCAACTACACCCTGGCCGCGATGGCGAAGCAGCGTGTGGAGCTTGGCAAAATCTGGAAGCCTCGACTGGCCGCCATGGACATCTCGACCTGGTCGCTCGCCGACCAGAATGACTACCGGATTGTCGAAGCGGAACTTCATGGCCTCGACTTCGACCATCGTGTTCTGAAAGAGCGTAGGTGAGAGCGTAGGTGAAACAAGCGCGATTTGCCGATTTGCCAACCAGTCCGCGCGCCCGCGTCGGTCCCTGGCGCGCGATCGGCTCGCTCCTGGCCGCCCGTAGGCACCTTGGCGACGCTCGCCTCAGAGGCGTCCGGCGCGCCAAACCGTCGTGGCGCGCAAGCACCGCCGCCCCGCGGTGCAGCAGGTCACGCCCCCACAGAAATCATCGTTCTACGCGCCGCACTCTCAAAGAAGA
>CAZFQH010000218.1:0-7225 GCA_964520805.1 uncultured Acidobacteriota bacterium
CGCTCGCCGCGGTGGCCGCGGCCCGCGCGCGCGGGGTGGACGCCACGATCGACCAGTATCCGTATACCGCTTCGTCCACCGGTATCAACGCCCTTCTTCCCGCCTGGGCCCAGGATGGCGGCCGCGACGCGACGCTCACGCGGCTCAAAGACCCAGAAACGCGCGCACGAATCAAGGCGGTCGTGGTCGAGAACATCAAGTTCGATCGCGGCGGGGGCGACCCGAAGAACGTTCAGATCGCATCCGCCGGGTTTGATGCGACCCTGGCCGGAAAGAATCTGGCCCAGATCACCGCGGCGCGCGGGGTTGAGGTCACGATCGAGAATGCGGCAGACACCGCACTCGACATCATCGAGAAGGGCGGAGCCTCCGCGATCTTCCACGCCATCAACGAGGAAGACCTGGTGCGAATCCTGCGCGATCCCAATTCGATGATCGGCTCCGACGGCGAGGTCATCCGGTTCGGCGCCGCCGCCCCGCACCCGCGCGGTTACGGAACGTTCGTGCGGGTTCTCGGCCGCTACGTGCGCGAACTGAAGGTGCTGACCCTGCAAGACGCCATCCGCAAGATGACTTCTTTCCCCGCTCAGCGCCTGGGCCTCATGGACCGCGGTCTGGTGCGGCCGGGCATGAAGGCGGATCTCGTGCTCTTCGACGAAGCGGAGATCGGTGATCGCGCCACTTTTGAAAAGCCGCACCAGTACGCGGTGGGAGTGAAGTGGGTTCTGGTCAGTGGCGAGGTCATCTTCGATGGCCAGGCCATGACCGCGGCCCGGCCCGGGAAAATCCTGAAGGGACCGTCGAGCGACTGGTAGCGGTTAGCGCCCCAGGAGATCCTCAATAGCGGCCAGGAGGGCCGGGCCGTCGTTCGTTGCTACGTCCCCGACGATCTCGTGGTCAACCGAGTCGTAGCCGTGGATAACGCGGTTGCGGAACTCGATGGCCCGACGCGCTCCCGGAAGGGCGACACCGAGCGCGGTGTCGTCGCGAAGCGCGCCTGTCAGAGCTTCGCCCACGATTTCGAATTGTCGCTCCACGGCCGCTCGCCTAAGCTCATCTTCCATGTAATCGGACTTTGCGAGCCCGGCAGAGAATCGCTCAACGCGGCGAAGGGCCGCGGCCGCGTCAACCAGCCGCGTCCGCGCGCGATCGTTCATAGATGCGTTCTCGAGAAATCTCAACCGAGGCCTTGAAATGTCGGTTGCGAATGGACTCCTCGGTCAACAAGTCGACCGGCCGGCCAAGAATCCGCTCCAGACCGTGAGCGAGGGCCAAAAAGGAGGAAAGGTACTCGCCCGCCGCACGTTCGGAAAAACGCGCCACGAAGTCGACGTCCGAGTGAGCCTCGTCGAAGCGGTCGGAGTTCGCGGATCCGAAGACGTCGAGGGACAGAACGGGCAAGTGATCGCAGAGCCGCGCGATCTCCGAGCGCTTCATCGCAACCTGAGGAACCATGGTGTCTAGCGGATTGTATCCGTCAGCCGTTGCCGAGGCGCGAAGTTCGCTCACCACGCGGTCTCCGGGACGAAGACGGGCGGGCCGCTTCCCGGGGCGAGATCGACGACCACGGGCTTATTGGCGAGACGGTATTCCTCATCGCAGATGGCCACGTTCGCCATATCGCCGTAAGTCCCGTAGCCTTCGTGGATGTGTCCGAACACCGACAGCCGCGGCTTCGCGCGCTGGATGGCGGCGGCCAGGTCGGCGCAGCCCACGTCTTCCCTGTTCACGGTTCGGTCGGCGGTGCCGAGGGGTGGGCCGTGGGTGATCAGAAGATCGAGCCCCGCCGGAATCAGCGCCCACTTCGCCGCGAGCTCCGGCCCCCTCCGAAGGTTGAAGGCCCAGTCGAGGAACCAGGGCTGCCACGGGGCGCCCCACAGGCGCAGGCCGGAGATCGTGACCTCCGATTCGAAAAGATAGTGCACCGACGCGGGCAGGAACGCGCGGGCGCGGGCAGGGTCGCGTTCGAAGAGGAAGTCGTGGTTACCCGCGATCAGCACCTTGTGTTCGAACCGCTGCTCGCCCAACCACTCGCCGAACGCCTTCACCTCGGACTCGGTGCCCTTCATGGTGAAGTCGCCGGCGTGCACGAGCGCGTCGCCCGCAGGAAGACGCAATGCCCGCTGCTGATTGTGGGTATCGGAGATCAGGACCAGGCGCACCGCACCTGCATTATGCCGCCTGCTGCTTCCTCTCGTCCTGGCGGAAGACCAGATCGCCGTCTTTGGAAGGCTCGAGGGTCAGCTTGTCGCCTTCGCGGAAGTGACCGGCGAGGATCTGCAGAGCCAGCGGGTTCTCGACCATTCTCTGGATGGCGCGCTTCAACGGACGGGCGCCGAAGACAGGGTCGTACCCGACCTGGGCGAGCAGGGTGGCCGCCTCGGGCGAGAGCCGGAGGTCGATCTTCTTCTCCGCCACCCGCTTCTTGAGATCCTGAAACTGGATCTCCACGATGCGGCGGATATGTTCCTCGCCGAGTGCGCCGAAAGTGACGATCTCGTCAATGCGGTTCAGGAACTCCGGCCGGAAGGTCCGGCGCAACGCGTCCATGAGCCGGCTCTTGATGTCGGGAATGTCCTTCTGCGCCGACTCCTGAATGAGATCGGAGGCGACGTTGCTGGTCATGATCAGGACGGTGTTCTTGAAGTCGACGGTGCGGCCCTTGCCGTCGGTGAGTCGGCCTTCATCGAGTACCTGAAGGAGGACGTTGAAGACATCCGGGTGCGCCTTCTCGATCTCGTCAAAGAGGATGACGGCATACGGACGGCGGCGGATGACTTCGGTGAGTTGGCCGCCCTCGTCGTAGCCCACGTATCCGGGAGGCGCGCCCAGAAGACGCGACACCGAGTGCTTCTCCATGTACTCGGACATGTCGATGCGCACCATGGCCTTTTCGTCATCGAACAGGAATCCAGCGAGGGCGCGAGCCAGCTCGGTCTTGCCGACACCGGTCGGGCCCATGAACAAAAACGAGCCGATGGGCCGCTTCGGGTCGGAGAGTCCGGCGCGGGAACGACGCACGGCGTTTGAAACCAGGAGCAGCGCCTCCTCCTGTCCGACCACCCGCTCCCGCAGCCGCTCTTCCATCTTCACCAGGCGATCGACGTCGCCCTCCAGCATCCGGGTGACGGGAATCCCCGTCCACTTCGCGACCACTTCGGCCACATCCTCGGCCTCGACTTCCTCTTTCAGCATGCGCTGTTTCGATTGAAGGCGTGAGAGCGCCGCGCGCGCGTCCTTGATCTCCTTCTCGAGGGCGGGGATCGTGCCGTACTGGAGTTCGGCGGCCTTCGCGAGGTTTCCCTCCTTCGTGGCACGTTCGGCCTCGAAACGGATCTTCTCCATCCGTTCCTTCATATCGCGGATCTTCGAGATGTTCTCCTTCTCCTGCTGCCAATGCACCTTCATGCCCGCGGTTTTCTCGCGCAGGTCCGCGATCTCTCGCTCGACTTTGAGGAGGCGCTGTTTCGAGGCCTTGTCGTGTTCCTTGGTGAGGGCCTGACGCTCGATCTCAAGCTGCACGATGGCGCGTTCGATCTCGTCGATCTCCGTCGGCATCGAGTCGATCTCGATGCGCAGGCGGGACGCCGCCTCATCCATGAGGTCGATGGCTTTGTCAGGCAGGAAGCGGTCGGCGATGTAACGGTTCGAAAGCGTCGCCGCGGCCACGATCGCGCCGTCCTGGATGCGCACGCCGTGATGAACTTCGTAGCGCTCCTTGAGCCCGCGCAGGATGCCGATGGTCTCCTCGACCGAAGGCTCGCCCGCAAACACCGGCTGGAAGCGCCGGGCAAGTGCTGCATCCTTCTCGATGTACTTCTGATACTCGTTGAGCGTGGTAGCGCCAATGCAGCGCAGTTCCCCGCGCGCGAGCGCCGGCTTCAGCATGTTGGAAGCGTCCATCGACCCTTCGGCCGCCCCCGCGCCGACCACCGTGTGCAGTTCGTCGATGAATAGGATGACCTGCCCGTTGGATTCGGTGACCGCTTTGAGGACGGCCTTTAACCGATCCTCGAACTCGCCGCGATACTTGGCCCCCGCAACCAGCGCGCCCATGTCGAGAGCCACAACTTTGCGGCCGCGCAGCGACTCGGGCACGTCGCCCGCGATGATGCGCTGAGCGAGGCCTTCGACAATCGCGGTCTTGCCGACCCCGGGCTCGCCGATGAGGACGGGATTGTTCTTGGTACGGCGGGAGAGGACCTGAACCACGCGGCGGACTTCGTCGGACCGGCCGATGACGGGATCGAGCTTGCCCTTGAGTGCGGCCTCGGTGAGGTCGCGTGAATACTTCGACAGCGCCTCGTAACGGTCCTCGGCATGAGGATCGTTCGCCTTCTCCGTGCCGCGAATCTGATGGAGCACTGCGGCCAGCTTGTCCCGGGTCACGCCGCGCCGCTTCAGCAGTTCGGAGCCGCGGGTATCAAGAGAACTGAGGGCCAGAAGCAGATGCTCGGTGGAGACGTACTGATCCTTGAGGTTCCCTGCCTCCTTGACCGCGGCCTTGAGCAGGGCGTCCACGCGGGATGACATCACGGTCTTGCCGCCGGTCTGCTTTGGAAGTCCGTCAATAATGCGATCGACGTCGGTGGCAAGCTGCTGAGTGTCAACACCTAGCCGCTCGAGGGCCGATGACACAACGCCGCCCTGCTGGTTGAGCGCCGACTTCAATAAGTGCTCAGGCGTGACCTCGGCATGATCGGCTCCTTCCGCCAGCGACTGCGCGCCCGTAATGACTTCCTGTGCGCGAACGGTGAATTGATCCTGTCTCATTACGATCTCTCCTCAATCTAGGACTTCCGGGAAGATTGTAGGATAACTAGATCGTTAATGTCAAGTAATCTTACTTAATCACACTCAGATCAAAGGCCAGACGATACTAATTATCAATTTTTACCAGTGCCTCAGCCTTGGCAGGCTCAGCGCTTACGGGCGCGGCCGGGAGTCGAACCAAAGAACGACTTGTAGGCGACGACGAAACTCGCGGCATTCGCGTAGCCGACTTCGTGAGCCACCGATTCGAGCGAGAGGTCGGTCGCCCGCAAGCGGCGCTCAGCCAGACGCATGCGGGAGGCGCCTTGATAGTCCGAAAGGGTCATGCCATAGACCAGCTTGAATGCGGCGCGGAGCTTCGTCCGGTTCATCGCCGCCAGTCGCCCCAACTCCTCAATATCGTGGTGACGAGCAGGGTTTTCCTCGATGAGGCTCCGGACACTTTCGAGGCGGGCGGCTTCGGCGGCACTAGGCCCCGCCGCTCGCGGAACCACCGCCGACAGCGTATCCAAAGAGGCAGCCAGGAAGGCGATGTATGTGGCCTCGGCATGGATGTCGAGAAAGGTCGGCGACATCCTGAGCAGCTCGTCCAGACTGGATAGTGTCGCCATCAGCCGGGCGGACACGCGGCTCTCCCGGTGAAAGGGCTGCTTGCCCAGAATGACATTCCGCACCGGACCTGGCATGTGATCGAGGCGGTCGCCCAACTTCGCCTTGAGCACCGAGGGCTTGATCATGATGGAGATAGACCGTTCCGGCGCGGTGCCGCTGCCACGGATGGTCTTCCCCTTCTCCTGATAGACCAGAGCGAGGTCAAGGCCCTTCATGTCGACGCGATCGCGGCCCATCTGATAGGTCCGGTCGCCCTTGGTCAGAATTCCGGCGCGAATCGAGATGCGGTCTTCGCGGACCCGGGTATCGATCTGCGCCGCTTCCGTGTGGGGGTTGGAGCACATCGCGAACATGATGACGTCGCGGGTCGAGTACACGAGGAAATCGGGAGGGACGGCACCGGCCACCGGCTCGGTCGGAATGGGCGCCTCCCAGCGGACGATATCGACCCCATTCTCACGCAACTGGGAGCGAAAAGACTCGTGTTTTGGCGCGTCGCGGATGGAGTAAAGGTGGCAGGGCATCGGTAAACGCAGGGGGGGCGTGCGGAATCCTACAGGGCGGGCTGCGTTCGTCGATATTCAGCGCGACCACGCACCGGCCGACCCGTATCGCGGATGGAGCCGCCTTCTGGAACGTTCCACACTGGTTGCCGGTTGCGGCTCGTACTCGTATATGCGTATACTTGCACATCATGATTTCTGAATATCTCCTGCCCGCGGTGGCCGCGCGGTTCAAGGCGCTGTCCGATCCCTCCCGCCTCCGCCTGCTCTCCTTGCTCCACGACAAAGAGCGCAGCGTCTCGGAACTGGTGGAGAAAACCGGACGCCCCCAGCCCAGCGTCTCCCAGAGGCTGTCCCAACTCGCGACCGCCGGTCTGGTCACCTCGCGGCGCGACGGAGCCCGCGTGATCTACCGCCTGAGTGATCCCTCGATCGCCCGGATCTGCGACGTGGTCTGCCGAAGCGTCAGCGAAAACGCTCGAAAGCAGGCCCTGGCCCTTGCCGGGCCGCCATCAGGAAGGAGCCGGACACGTGCGTAACAAAGGCTTCACGCTCGCTTGCCTCGTCCTTTTGTCGGGCGCGAACGTCGCCCCGTCCCGGGCCGCTGAGGTTCGTGTCTCCCTTCAAGAGGCCAAAGATCTCGCCCTCTCGGGCAACAACGCCCTGCTCGCCACCCGCGAGCGCGCGCTCGGCGCACACGCCCGCGCGGACCTGGCCGACCGGGTGCTCTGGCCTCGGGTCTCCGTGAACTCTCAGTGGTCGCGCACGGACAACGCGGCTATGGTCTTCATGGGCAAACTGACCAGCGGCGTGATCAAAAGCCCTGATTTCGAGCCGAGTCTGCTGAACGACCCTCGGTCGCGCTCTCAACTGGCCACGCGACTGCAAGTGGAAGCCCCCCTCGATCCCTTCCGTCGTCACGAACCGTCAAGACAGGCGAGCCGGGCCGCGGCCGCAAGCGCCGACGCGAACTCGCGTGAATACACTCTGGATCTGATCCACCGCGTTACCGAGGCCTACGCGAGCGCCGCCCTCACCCGCGAAAGGGTGGGAGCCGTCGACCACGCACTTCAGGGCGCAAAGTCGCGGGAAAAGGAGGTCGAAGCCCAGGTCGGCGAAGGGGCCGCACTGCGGGGGGACCTGTTGCGGGTCCGGTCGCGCCGACGCGAACGCGAGGCGGACCTTGCCGCTTTGATCGCCGATCAATCGGGTTCGCTGGCGGTGCTCAACGAACTGCTTGGGGCGAGGGGCGAGACCACCTATGTCCCAGGCGACCTTCCCCACGAAGGCGCCCTCCCGGTCGAAGATGAGGCCGCCCTCGTCGCGAAGGCTCTGAC
>CAZFQH010000219.1:0-7198 GCA_964520805.1 uncultured Acidobacteriota bacterium
GGGTGTCAGGAGACTCTGGCGGCGGCAACCCATTGGCGAGACAGCACTTGCGCGGTGGTCTTTGTACGACCTCGTCTTTCCCGGTGCGGACCTTGGTCATTCACTGCCTCTTTCCTGGTGCAAGATTACTTGATTCAAAGGGTTGCCGGTAGGGTCAAGCGGGCACTACTTTGAGGAGTCTAATACCGCTTCCGGCCCCGGCGTGGGACACTGTGGCGTTCACGCGGACGGCCCTCCCCCGCTCCTTCAGTCGAATCAGAGTGGGAGGGTCCCAGGCCGCGAGCAGGCCAGCAGCCTCGTCTCTCGGCGCCTCAACCCGACGTCCGTCGGCGAACTCGACGCGGAGTGCTCCGTTGTTGCGGGTGTAGGTGGCGTCGCCCGTCCAGATTTCCTGCAGCTGGGGGTCCGGCGGCGGCGTCGCGGACGCGGTCTTTGTTGTGGGCTGCGCTAGCTGGGGAGCCGTTTGCCCGCGTCTCGGCGGGTTCGCTCGCCATTCGGGCTCTGGCTGGCCCGCCACCGCGTGCGGCGTGGGAAGGACCTGCCTTTCCTTGAACTCCGGCAGGCGCATGGAGGTCACCTTGGTTGACCGCAACCGCGGGATCGTGCTGGCGTGGCGGAGGTCCGGCCGCTGCTCCCACTCCAGGAGATGGTAGAGCACGTCGAGGCGAGGTACGCCGGCGATGCGCTTACCGTCGGTGCTCAGGTTCGCTTGACCTTGCTCGTAGGATGTCGTTAAGTGTTCCCGCAGCACAGCCAGAAAGGCGTTGCGCGCACCGACGGCACGTTCTGGGTCCGGCTTCGGCTCGGCGGGACTTTCAGTCCACGCGGAGTAGCGAGTCCTGCGGTTGTGAAAGAGGACCGTCGGCGTGATGCGGATGCTTCCGAGACCCAGGGGCTTGCCCATGCCGATCTTGTGGGCCGCCGTCGCTGGCAAGTCTACGGCCATCAAGAGGGCGCCGAGCTCGGCGGGCTTCAGATTGTCAAACCAGATACGGCCGCTGAATTTCTTCCCAGACTTCACCGGACGCATTTCGGTGTGCTGCTTGTCGTTTTTGCGCAAAGGGGCGGTTGGGTGGGTAGGACACGTGCAATTCCCAGAGACCTGGGCCACGCCCAGCACCACTTCCCATTGGTGCCAATAGAGCTTGTGCCCACGCAGGGTCGTCTGGTCGTCCTCGAAGTAGGTGGTGAGGTTCTCTGCCCCCGACCCGCCGTTCTGGGTCAAATAGAGTTGGAACGCCGTCGGCTTGGGGCCGGAGAGGATGCGGGGCACGACCGGCTCGTGAAGCCAACTGGTAGTTGTGTAGGCCTCGCCAGTGGCCAGGACGGCTACCGCATCGTCGAAGATGAGGCGGGAGGCAATGGCCGGTGATGGGACTTTCTCACCCTCGCGCACTCGTCCGAAGAGGGCCTCCGCCATGTCGACGCCAGGGTCGCGGTGTTCGTCGGGGAGACGCCCCGCGGGTGTGGCGTCGTACGGAAGGCGGAACAACTGAGCCCGACCGAAGGCGGTCACCTGGTCGTCCCTCTCCGAGTACCAGATCGCATCGCCATCCGTGGGGATGCCGTCCGGCGTGTACCACTCGACCTGGTTCTGGGTCATTTGCTCGTCCGAGCAGAATGCCTCCCAGAGGGCGTTGGGGATAGGCAGAGGGGGCTTTGTGTTGGGGAGTACTGCGTAGACCTCTTGCTTCCCCTTCATTGGCCCCGTGACCAGGCAGGTGGCGAACTCAAAGCCCGGGCACTGGGTTTCCGAAATGTCGGCCTCACTGGAGATGACCTCCTGCCCGGCTTTGAGGAAGAGGGAATGGCTGCCAGGCGTGGCTGGTACCCCACTCAGATCCTTCTTGATCGAGACCTGATCGCCGGGCTGCACCGTCCACCCGTCGGGAGATTTGTGAAGGACCCCGAGGCGTGGCTTTTCACGCCTCGTCCGGTAGGCATCACCAAGGTTGTCCTTGCCCACGGATCGGAACCATAGGTCCCGCTCCGGCACGGGTTGCAGCTTTGAGAAAGTGAGGATCTCATAGAGGGTTCGAAACATGCCCCGCTGCGAGGACGAGGGGAGTACGGGCAATCCCCCGGCTCCGTCCTTCGACAAGAAGGGGAGGCTGCGGTCGCCCGACCGTGTGCCGCGGATAAACGTGGGCGTGAGGGTTTCGATGGTGAGTTCAATGACGCCGCTCAGGAGGCCTTCACTCCAGGCGTCCTGCATCGTCCACGGTGTGGCGGGACCCGCGGCAGATGAGAACGCCTTGTCGGCGAAGAGAACCTTCTCCGGCAGAGGGACGAAGTTGTAGGTCGCATGGGCTGCCCGGTTTTCGTTGCTGGGGTTGATGTGGCGGGGATTTGTCACTTGGTCTCCTTCCCGGGCGTCAGGCTGTTAAGCGCCGCGACTTGAGCTGCGAGATCGGTTCCCAGGTCGTCCCAGTGAACCTCCCCAGTTGCGCGACCGTAGCCCTTCGAGCCGCCGAATCCGAACGCGGCATCGCGGTGGATGAGGTCACGCAGGGCGAGGGCCAGCAGGCCTCGGCCCCAGGTCTCGGCCTCTGCCATCTTCAGGCGGGCCTGGTCGACCCGCAGCGTTCCTTTGAGGACAGGTGATTCGGCGCGCTCTGCCGCGAACTTCATACCGTGTTTCTTCGCCCGAGCCGAGCCCTGGGTGAACCTGTCGATGGCGACAAAGTCCTGAATCCGGGTCTCCACGGCTTCGCCTTTGAAGTCGGCGCGAGGCACGCAGGATGCCCATCCCGCTGCGCCGAAGACACGACAGGCGGGGCAAAGGCGCGGGTTGTCTCTTGTCCCGCCAAAGAGAGGCCGCGTGGCGAGATGGGCCTTCTCGCGCAGGGGTCGACAGGACGCACCCGTCAGGCAGGCGCCTTCGCGGCCGTAAAGGGTCCGGAGAATCCGCTCGGCTCGCCCGCGCAGAGCGCCCTGGAACGAGGACGAGGGCAGCGAGGGCGAAGGGGTTTTCGAGGTGTCTCTCAAAGGCTTGTAGTTGGGCTCGCCCTCGATGAACTCCAAGGAAGGATCGTTGACCAGGAAGCCCCCTTGGAAAGACAGCGTAATGGGCACCGTGAGTTTCGGGGCGCGGCCAGCGTCTGGGTTGCCCGCCGGTGGCTTGGCAGGATTCATCCGAACCGGCTTGCAGCGCCCGCTCAGGAACTCGACGAGGGTCTCGGAGCATCCCCCGCTGATCCAGGCCTTCAGGCCTTCTTCATCAAGGACCTTCACAGCGGGAACCTCGCCGCTCATCAGGCCCCAGCCATCCTGTTCGCCGGCTCCAATCGAGATCGCCTTGCGGCCCAGGTCCTGAAGAACGGTCAAGAGTTTTTCGACAGTTTCTGCGGACCCGCGGCACAGGATCTCCAGAGTGAATTCTGCTTCCGGGTTGACCACATCCATCTGATACAGGTGCTTGTCCAGCGCGGTGCGCGTGGTGCGATCGATTGCGGTGAATGAGCGTGTGCTGACCACCGGCTCGCTGGTGGCGAAGGCGTCGCCGAACTCAAAGACCCCCGCGGAGTCCTGTTTGCCGAAGGCCTCATCGGCCGCGTCCTTGTCCGTCGCGGCCTTGCCCCACATCTCCGAGAAGCGAGCGCGCACCGGACCCTTGGTGGCCGTTGCCGGGAGATAGGCCCAGCCGAGCTTCTGGCCGCCGCGCGGGTGGTCGCGTGCGACCGTTTGGACCTCGACGTCCCTCGTGTCGCCCGACTTGTCCTTCTTCGTCTCGATCCTTTGGGCGCCATC
This sequence comes from uncultured Acidobacteriota bacterium, assembly GCA_964520805.1. Taxonomy (GTDB): domain Bacteria; phylum Acidobacteriota; class Vicinamibacteria; order Fen-336; family JAGNNV01; genus JAGNNV01. The sequence goes on from CAZFQH010000219.1 coordinate 3,751, forward strand.
GCCGATATGCAGCGGAGACGCCGTGGTCAGATTCATGCTGATGAGGTAGAGCGGTTTCATTGGCCTGCCTCCGCTTTCTGTGCCGGTTTCTCGAGATCGGGGGTCGCCATGTTGACGGCGATCTCGCCGAAGCCGTTCTCGGGGAGGTAGGGGAGGGCCTTGAATCGGGGCTCGCCGTTCGCCAGATAGGCAGCCTCGACGGTGGCGGGAAGTGGGAGATTCTCCCGCAGCCACATCTTGATCTTCTCGGCGGCTTTCTCCCGATCTTTGACCTCGAGGGCGAACACGCTCCCTGCTTCCGTCAGGATCAGCGGGTGGTAGGCCGTCGCGGAGCGGAACCGGCCATGCAGGTAGCGGCCCCCGGCGAGCTTCTGCCGCGCGAAGTACAGGTGATCAAGGGCCATGGAGCCGCCGGAAAGATCATTCCACGCAGACGTATAGAGGTCCCCCAGCCTTCCTGTGTCGGTGCTCTCGTCGAGTGCTTCCGACGGAAAGAGCAGGGCGTCGGTTTGGAGGGTGATGACGTAGTAGTTCTTGCCGCCATGCTGAATGGGGCTCGGCACGTCGATCGTCCGCTTCTCCCAGCCGACGATCGCGCGGGCGCGGGTCTTCGATAGCGGCGTCACCTGAGTGCCGTCGCCCGCGACTTCGCCCAGCGTTTTCCTCGTGGTCGTGTCGGCGCAGTGGACATGGGCCACCCACACGACATCGCTCGGGGGTACCACCGACTCGACGGCGAAGAGTTGGCCATCCTTCGCCGCTCCCTTTTCGTTGATGGCGGTCCTCACCTTGAGGTCGCGAGCGAGACCCGGCCAGCCGAAGGCCTCCTTCACTTTCGAGGTGAAGCCATTCTTCCAGTCGGTGCTGAATTCCGGGGCCTCTCCGTTTACAAGGGTCCGCCCTTCCTGGAACCTCATGTCCTGAAGGTGGTCTTTGGATTTGACCAAAGAGTACGGGATAACCCGGGCGCGCTGGCCCCCGGCTGCCGTCCCTGCGGGGAAGGCGTGACCGATCGTGACCTTGTCGAGGAAGGCCGCCCCCTTTCCGTCCGCGATCGCCATGGTTGCGATGGCGCCCTTGATGACGTTCCCCGGAATCACCACGCCCGACTGGAAGAGGTTCGTCGCGGGCTGGTTCTGGGGCACGCAGAACGGGTCGAGCATGGTGAGCGTGAGGAGCAGTTCGTCTTCATCGGGCAGGGCCGGCGTCGCCTGGGTTGTTGGCGCCGCCGCTACTTGCGTCGTGGAGGCGGCGGCCATGTCCGCGCCGAGGAGGCGGCCGAAGCCCGAGGTCTTGTGCGCGCCCACGCTGGTCAGAAACCGCATCCCCGCCAGAAGTTTCTTCGCGATGTCCTCCGGCTTCTCCTGGCCGCGCGCGTCGATGTCGATCCGCCCTGTGAACAAAACTTCCTGGCCCGGCGCGAACGGGCTCTCGATCACCTGATAGGCCATGGGCTTGACCGCCTTGCGGTCTGGATCGATGGATATTCTGTAGCGCTTCGGTGACTCTTGCGGCGAGTTCCCGGTGGCGTGGGCGAAGTCCGAAATCTGTATGCGCGATCGCCTCGGGTCGAAGCTCCCTGGATTCACCGCCTCGTCGGACGGCTTCGCGTCCCCTTCGGAGGGTCTCCCAAGGAGGTCGCCGAGATCGAACTTCGAATCGACGGTGGCCAGTTCGCGGAGGGAGGCTCGGAGGTTGCCCTGGATCAGCGTGCGCGGGAGGATCAGGCTCTTGCCGTCATCCGAGCGGTGAAAGGGCGCATCGACGCCGGACGCATCCGGGCTGGACGAGCGGGTGAGAATCGGCCCCCGGAGCTTCAAGGTAACGTTGTAGCTCGCCTTCATTGCGCAGCCTCCTGGGAGGTGGAAGTCGTTGTCGTCAGCGGCTCGACATCGTCGACCAGATAGTCCCAGAGCTCGGAGAGGACGAACCACTGGTGCGAGGCCGTGTCGGGCGGCGCTGCGGTGACGGGTGCGAACGCGGCCAGGGCCGCTGCCAGCGTCGTCTTGTCCTCGTCTCGCAGTTCGCGCTGGGCCGCGGTGGCGAGAGGCGCGCCATTTTCGTCTCCCACGCTTCTACCCGAGGCCAGACATTCCTTGATCTCATACACCTTCTTCCGAGACATCTCCTCGCGGTGGGGCCCCAGAGCGAGGGCGTCAGCCAGCTTTTCCGGGCTGAACACGAATGGGTCGCTCGGAGTGGAGCTGGCCTTGAGTACCTTCGGCGTGCGCTCCTTGAGGTACTTGTCCAGGTCGGCGCCGGTGTGATCGAACGACTCCAGGATCTGATACGCCACCGCGTTGGCCTTGCGATGTGTTGCCTCCTTCGCGCGCTCACAGAGGTCGTGGGCGAGGCTTCGGATCCGCGCGATTGGCGCGTTGCGATGGCAGAAGACCAGACCGGCGGCATGAGTCAGCGGGTCGCCCCCGAACGTCCAGCCCTTCGTCAGGCGATAGAACATCTCGACCAGACGAAGGCCGCGCCATGCGGGCACCACCCAGAGCAACTCGTCGCCACCCCAGAGGAGGGTTTCAAAGCGAAGGAGGCCGCCAGTCTTGAAGCCGGGATCCCGGTTCGCCTCCGTGAGGATTGACTTGAGAAGGCTGGCGCGCTCCCCTTGGATGTACATATCCCAGTCGCTCAGAGCGGCGGCGCTCTTGCAGTGCTTGCGTCGCACCGAGCCGAAGGAGTTCCCGTCGGCGTAGAAGACCGCCATCTTTCCATCCAGGTTGCCCCGGTCGCGATCCGCCGCGAGGGCGTTCAGGTCATCCGTGAAGTTGATCCCGCTGACCTTGGCGATTTCGGCGGCCAGGGTCTGGCGTGCCTCCTGGCCCCGCTCGAAGCGAGACTGAACCGAGGCGCTCTGCTTTCCTTTGGCGGCGGGTCTCAGGTGATCGTCCTCGCAGGCGGCCTTGCAGCCCTTCACCATCGCTGGGAACGCGAGGCTCGGACTGCGCATCTGCTTGAAGCGAATCTCGCCCAGCAAGCCCTCGGTCTGCTCGACGAACGTCGTGTCGTCGGCCTCACAAGCGGCCGCCAGCACCGTCGCGTGTTTCAGCACACGGTCGCTGCGAAACGCCGCTTCAATGCGGGGTACGTCCGGCTTCTGCGAGCACCGCAGCAGCACCATCGAAGCCCCCGTTGACACAGGCTTCCAGGTTCCCCCCGGGAGGACCGCGGTCAGCACCCGGTTCAGCTCGGTCAGCAGTCGCAGGCCACCGCCGCGGACGACGCTGATCTGATTGGTGTCCGAAATGAAACTTCCGAGGTTCACCGCCTCGACGCGAAGCCAGTAATCAGTCATTTGTCCCTCGAGTTGAAGAGCCAATTTCGGAGACGTCGAATGAGGTTGAAATCTGACGCGCGTGCCAAGCCCCCGGTAAGCCACGCCCCCAGCGAGCTCAGGGGGTCGGCGACCGCCAACACGACTCCCAAGGCTGCTATCGAG
>CAZFQH010000220.1:0-7190 GCA_964520805.1 uncultured Acidobacteriota bacterium
TGACCGAGGAGCGAATCCCCGCTCCCGCCATGACGATGGGAATGGACAGGACCTCGGGTTCGTCCCCTCCGTGTCCGCCGGAGTCGCGGTGGCCGTGATCCGCGGTCACCACCAGGGTCTCGCGCGTGAGGTCCAGGCGGGCTGCCACGACCGCGATCAGCGCATCCGCCCGTAGGACCTCGGCCGCGTACTCGGCCGAGGCCCCACCGTATTCGTGGGCCGCGAAGTCGGTGGAGATGACGTCCGCGATCCTGAGCATCGCAGGCTCCTGCAGAACGAACACGATGCCTTGCTCCTGGGCCTGACGGATTTCTGGAACCTGGCGAACGAACATCCCCGGGCCCTCTTTCCCTTCTCCTTCGAGATAGGCGCCGCAGCGCGCAATGTCTTCGCTGAAGAGCCCGGACCAGATCTTCGACCCCGCAATCCGGCAAGCACCCCCCGAAGCCCCCACTCGGCGAATCAGGCTGTCCAGAGGAATCGCGCGCTTCTGCCGGTTGGACGTGACGCCGTGAATATCGGGCGGCGCTCCGACCACGAGAGTGGCCCGGCCAGGCCGTGAAAACGATGGGGTTCCAACGATCGCCTCAATGGACGCTCCCTGGACGCGCAACGCATTCAGCTCCGGCATCCTTCGGGATGCATCGAGCCTCAAGCCATCGATCAGAAGGATCGTCACACTTGTGGAGAGGGGCGCCCCGGTTGGAACGGGCGCATGGGCAAAGACAAAGCCCGGATCGAAGTGCAGGACCGAGGTCCACATTCGCGAGGCGAAGCCAAGGGAGGCAATCATCCCAACGAGAAGCGCCGCGACCAGTCCCATTCGTTTCACGATCCATTTTCTCCCACTCCACCGCCGGAAAGTAACCTGCGGGGCTTCCATGCCCCGCCCCTTCGGCCAGCACTTCCTGCGCCACGAACCCGCCCGCGACCTCGTCGACCTGATCGATCCACGGCCCGACGAAACTTTCCTCGAGATTGGACCGGGGGCGCTCGCCATCACGTCGTTGCTGGCGAGCCGGTGCCGCGCCGTCGTGGCGGTCGAAATCGACCGCCGCCTCGTCGAGCAGCTCCGCGGCCAGCTTCCAGAGAACGTCACGCTCGTGCAAGGCGATGCCCTGGAAGTGGACTATCGGTCGCTTGTCGCCAAGGGCTCGCGCCTCGCCGGCAATCTGCCCTACGCGATTTCAAGCCCCCTGCTCCGCCGGTTCCTCGACCACCGCGATCACTTCACCGACGCCCACCTGATGCTTCAGCGGGAGGTCGCGGAGCGAGTCGCCTCCCCGCCTGGATCGAAGGCTTACGGCAGTCTTTCGGTGTTCTATGCCCTGTGGGCGGACGTCACGATCGTACAGCGCCTCAAGCCTTACGACTTCTCGCCGCCCCCCAAAGTGGATTCCGCGGTCATCCGTTGCCGCTTCCTCGCGGGCCCGCGGTATCCCGTGTCCAACCTCCCCGCCCTCGAAACCCTGGTTCGGCTCTCGTTTACCCAGCGTCGGCGGACGATTGAAAATAATCTAAGACTTAGGTATCCTGACCTCAAGCATTACTTTAAGTCTGCTGGGATCTCGGAAGTCCGTCGTGCGGAAACACTTACGGTCGCCGAATTCGTGCAGCTGGCTCGGGTTTTGCCGGCAGCCGTGGACCTCACCCAAAAGCCATCTTGAATAGAGATCTCCGAATCATTCCGATTGGGGGCTTGGGCGAGTTCGGCATGAACTCGCTTCTCCTTCAGATGGGCGAGGATCGCCTGCTGATCGACGCCGGTCAGATGTTCCCCGAATGGGACAACGGGGTCGAGCGGATGGTGCCCGACTACGCCCGCCTCGGCCGCGGCACGCTGCACGCCATCCTTCTCACTCACGGCCACGAGGATCACATCGGCTCGCTCGCTCAAGCCCTCGAATGGTCGAAAGCCCCGGTCTACGGCACGCCGTTCACGCTCGGCCTGGCCCGACGTGGGCTCACCGAGGCGGGCCTGGAGGCTGAACTCAAGACCCTTGAACCCGGGACACCGATCGAAGCCGGCCCTTTCCGCGTCCATACGCTGCCGGTCGCGCACAGCACGCCCGGATCGGTGGCCTTCGTGGTCGAATGCGGCGGCTTCGTGGTTCTGCACACTGGCGACTTCAAACTCGCGAAAACCGCCCCCGCCTCGGACCGCACGAATCTGGAGCCCTTCGCCGAATGGGGCCGCCGCGGAGTCTCTGTGATGCTCGGAGACTCCACCGGCGCTGAAACCCCAGGCGTCACCGGCCATGAGGACGACGTGATCCCGGGTCTCGAGGCCGCGTTTGACGAAGCGGAAGGGCGGGTCATCGCCACCTGTTTCTCTTCCTCCATCCCACGGATCGAGCGCATCGCGCGCGTAGGCGGCCGTCGCGGCCGCAGGATCACCTTCGCCGGCCGAAGGATCATGGAGAACGCGATCCTCGCCCGCGATCTCGGTCACCTGACCCTCGAAGCCGAGGTGCTGAAGCTCGACGATGCCGTGACAAATCCGATATCGGGTCGAGAGATGCTGGTATTCGCGGCGGGTTCGCAAGCCGAACCCCGGTCGGCCCTCGCCCGTATGGCGAGAGGCAACCACCCTCTCGTCAAAATCCAGCACGGCGACCTGGTTCTGTTTTCCTCCCGCGTGATTCCCGGCCGCGATCGCATCGTGTCCCGCCTGATGTCCGGTCTCATTCGGGCCGGGGCCCGGGTTATCCACGGAGGCTGCGCGCACATTCACGTCTCCGGCCATGCCGCGATGGAAGAGCTGAGCGAACTCGTGAAACTCGTCCGGCCTTCCCTCTTTATTCCCCTCCATGGTGAGTTGCGGATGCTCACCGCTCACGCCCGGCTGGTGGAATCAGCCTTGCCCGGCGAGGTCCGGGTTCAGGTGATCGAGAATGGGGACATCCTCCGGGTGAGCGAAAACGCGGCGGAAGTCGTGGACCACATCGCCCTCCCGAAGCGGTGCCTGGGCGCGGGCCTCTCGGGCGATCTTTCGAACGACCTCATGAGCGAACGCCACCGCCTCGGCAGTGCCGGGATTGTGAGCCCGATCGTCTACGTCTCCTCGACCAGCGGCCGCTGGGCCCGGCCGTGCGAGTTGATGACGCGCGGCTTTCTCGACGGCCAGGTGAAGGACCCGGTCCTCGCGGAGATTCGCGACATAGTGAACGCGACGGTACGCGAGTGGTCGAACGGGTCCGCTACCGAGGGGCTGCGCGCGACCATCGAAGGAGACGTAACCCGCGCGCTGCGGCGCCGTTTCCAGTTGCGGCCGATCGTGGCCCCCGTGCTGGTGGAGATTTGACCGCGGTGAACGGCGTCACCCGGTGGCCCGAACTCAAGGGCGTGGCGATCCTGGGCTTCGCCTTGATGCTGCTGCTTTCTTTCGCCACCTACGATCCCCACGACCCCACTCCGTGGTTCAGCACCGGAGCCGCGGGCGAGCCTCACAACTGGATCGGCCGGTATGGCGCGTTCATTTCAGAGCTGCTGGTGGGCCAGGGCTTCGGCATCGCCGCTTTCGTGCTCCCCCTCGGTCTGATGATCGCGGGGTGGCGCCTGCTGTGGCGGGAGGGACTCGATGCCCTGGTGACGAAGAGCGTCGGTCTGACCGCCCTCCTCCTGTCGCTGGCTGCGTTGGCCTCCTTCGCACCCCACAGCGTGCCCTTCGCGGGGGAACCGATCCGCGCCGGCGGCGCCATTGGCGAAAGCCTCGCGACGTTCCTCTCGCTTCGGGTCGGCCGATTCGGGGCGGTCGTCGTCCTCGCCCTTTCACTCTTCGCCGGGATCATTCTGACCACGCAGTTCTCGTTCTCGGCGTTCCTCGCCGCCCTCGCCGCCTGGATCGGCGCGCGGATCGCCGGCGTTCGGGTGGCTTACGAGCACTGGCGCGAGACTCGGCGCAAGGAACAGCTTCGGCAGCAGGTCATAAGGAAACACGCGGCCCGGACCCAGGAAGAAGCGGAGACGGCCATCCCCGACCTTCCCGTCATCGATCCCTCCGAGGCGCATTTCATCGATCTGCCCCTTCACGAGCACACGGACAGCACACCGCTGCCCCCCGCGGCGAGCCTGGTCTTCGAGCGCGCAGCCTCCCCGACGGGGACCGCTCCCGCCGAACCCGAACCAGAGCCCCAAAGGAAGCCGGATCTCTATCCCATTCGGATGGGCGATGGCGATCTCCGGAGTATCCCCTCCCCCTATGTTCGGCCGTTCGCAGACCTTGACCTGAATCCGCCGCGCTCCGAACCCCTGGGAAACTCCGCGGCCTCCGCAATGCTTCCGGTCGACTGGGCATCCCTCGACTTGCCCTCCCCCGACTGGCCCTCCATCAATGAGCCGGAAGTGCCGTCCCCTCCTCCCGTCTCCGTGGTCCCCATCCCGACGTCGATGATCGCCGAGAACCGAATCACTCCGCCGGCCGAAGCCCTGGCCCCCGCCGAGGCGCCGTCACGGGCCGCCCTGCGACGCCGCCGGGATCCGCTGCCGATGGATGTCCAGGATGCCCGAAACGCGGTCAAGCGCGGCCGTTATTCCCTGCCTCCCATGAGCTTGCTCGACCCCGCGGTCTCCGGCTCGGCCTTCGACCGGACCAAACTGACCGACCGCGCTCGTCTGGTCGAGGTGAAGTGCAAAGAGTTTGGCGTCGCCGGATCCATCGTCGAAATCCACCCGGGCCCGGTGGTCACAACCTACGAGTTCAAGCCCGACGCGGGGGTGAAGTACGCGAAGGTGGTGTCGCTCGCCGACGACCTCGCCCTCGCCCTTGAAGCCGAGTCGGTGCGCATCGACCGCATGGGCGGCCGCGGCACCGTCGGCATCGAGATTCCGAACGAAGATCGCGACATGATCGGCCTGCGCGCAGTGCTCGACTCTGATCTTGCGAAGCGATCGTCCGCCCGTCTGCTGATCGGCCTCGGCAAGAACGTGGCCGGCGACACCTACATAGCCGATCTCGCGACGATGCCCCATTTGTTGATCGCGGGTGCCACCGGCACCGGCAAAAGCGTGGGCCTCAACTGCATCATCGCAAGCCTCCTGTTTCACACCACGCCCGACGAATGCCGGCTGATCATGATCGACCCGAAGCGACTGGAGCTTGGCGTCTACGAAGGAATTCCCCACCTCCTGGCTCCCGTGGTCACCGAACCGAAGCTCGCGGCGAACGTGCTCAAGTGGGCGGTGGGCGAGATGGACAAGCGGACACGCATCCTCGCGGGCGAGGGTGTCCGCAACATCGAACAGTTCAACAACATCATCAAGAGCGACGGCGAAGAGGAATCGGGCCTCACCCCGCTGCACTACATCGTCATCGTGATCGACGAACTCGCCGACCTGATGATGACCTCTTCGAAAGACGTCGAGGAATCGATCACCCGTCTCGCCCAGATGGCGCGCGCGGTGGGCATCCACCTCATCCTCGCCACCCAGCGTCCTTCCGTCGACGTCATCACCGGCCTCATAAAAGCGAACTTCCCCGCTCGCATTTCCTTCCGCGTTTCCGCGCGCGTCGACTCCCGGACGATCCTCGATGCCTCGGGCGCCGAGCAGCTCCTCGGACGCGGAGACATGCTGTTCCTGCCTCCGCAAAGCTCTCGTCTGGTGCGCGTCCACGGTGCGTATGTCTCGGAAAAGGAGGTGGGACGCCTCACCCAATTCCTCCGCAGCACCGGAGAACCCACTTACGACACCACCGTCGGGAAGGTCGAAGGCTCCGCGGCCGAAAAGGCGCGCAACGAGGACCGCGATGATCTGTTCGACGAGTGCGCGCGCCTGGTGGTTGAACAGGGCCAGGCGTCCACCAGCATGCTGCAGCGCCGATTCCGAATCGGCTTTTCACGGGCGGGCCGACTGATCGACCTCATGGAGCAGGACGGCATCATCGGCCCGGCCGATGGGGCGAGGCCCCGCGAGATTCTGGTCGCAAAGAACTACTTCGCCGAAGTGGACTCGAGGGAGCGGTGAGGGTACAGATCCTTCGCCTGGCCTTTCTGGGGAGCCTCCTCTGCGCCCTTCCATTCCTCACGCCGAGCTCTGCTCTGGGCGCGCAGAAACCCCGCAACCTCAAGAAGAGTGCAGCGGCCTCAAAGCCCTCTCCGTCGCCAAAACCTCAGACCGCCAAGGCCCCGGCCAAGACGCCAACCAGACGGGTGACGCCACCGCCGCCCTCGGCCAAACCCGACCGCACGCTGTTTCTTTCCGTACAGGCATCAGAGAAGCGTCTTCGCGGATCTTCCCGACTGATGGCGAAGGCTCCGGAGTGGGAGAAGGTGGCAAACGCCTATCGAAATGTCGTTCATCGCTATCCCCGAAGTCCTTACTGTGATGACGCGCTGTTGAAAGCAGGAAACCTTCAGCGAGAGATGTCGGTGAAGTTCAAAAACCCGCGGTATTCCGATCAGGCGATCGAGTCGTTCGCCCTGCTCGTCTCCGAGTACCCGGGCAGCGGCCATGGCGAGAGCGCCCTGTTCGCCACATACGAGATCATGGCGGGGCGCAACCAGCGATCTGCAGCCAAGGCCGCGGCCGAAAAGTACCTTGCCGCCTATCCAAACGGCCGACGCGCACGGGACCTCGGACGCGCGCTCCAGACTTCACCCGCCGAGCGCACTGCCACCGCGGCGTCCAAAGCCCGACAGAGTCCTCTCCCTGCCGCCTCGACCGCGTTCGAAAGTACGGGTGCGAGGTCAAGCGGCCACGTGCAGATCTTCGGCGTACGCTTCTGGAGCGGCGAGACGTCAACCCGGGTGGTGATCGACCTCGACCGCAAGGTCACCATCGAGCAAAGCCGGCTGGAGAGTCCTCCCCGCCTCTTCGTGGACCTCATCGGAACCAGACTGCATCCGAATCTGATCGGCAAGACCTTTCCGGTGGGGAACGCCTTCCTGAAGCAGATCCGCGTCGGCGTCAACCGGGAGAACGTCGTGCGCGTAGTAGTCGACTTCGCCGAGGCCTCGAGCCACAACGCCTTCTTCCTCGCCGACCCGGCCCGGCTGGTCATCGACGTCCGGGGTCAAACTCCCGGGGCCACGCGAACTGCCTTGGCGACGCCCTCACCCGCGGTTTCCGGCTCGACACCCTCCCTTTCACCCACGCCGACCATGGAGGTCGTCGAGATCGCCCAGCTGCTGCCCGTGGTGCCGGAGGCAGTGCCCGCGAGCACGCCGGAACCCACACCCACGCCCTTACCC
>CAZFQH010000221.1:0-7051 GCA_964520805.1 uncultured Acidobacteriota bacterium
CCTCATGAATGTTGTAGGACTCCATAGGCCCATCTTAGTCCACTGGACTAATCAAAGAAACCGCGTTCCGATCGAGGTCAGTCAAGTCAGAATGCTCCGCCACTCGGATCTTCCCGAAAGGCGGTGCCCTTCGCTTTTGCCGCGCAGGCTCCTGGCTGCTAAGGCGTTTCCACGTCGCGGACGGACCCCCGGAGCTGCTTCGTGTCGAGGACTCCGTCGTCCCGCGTGAGAGAGCGGTGATACTCGACCAGAGGCAGGTCGTCGGTGAGCACCACACCTGGCCCCACGAAGGCCGCCATCTCCTTCGGTCCCGCGGTGTACCAGCTCCGCAGCATCTCCCAGGAATCGAGACCGATCGCTTCAAGGGCCTCCCTCATCTGAGGCAGCTCGACCTTCGCCCGGTAGACCCGCTCGCTGAGTTTGAAGGGCTCTACGCTCCCGACCATCAGATTTCCGTCCAGCCACAAGGTGGCGTTTGGAAACACCTCCAGGAACGTGCGCATGATCAGGACGTAGTGCGAGCGCTGCTGCTTGCTGATCCATTGCAAAACGAGGCCGCCGGGCCGGAGCGACTGGCGCACCAGTTCGAAGTATTCACGCGAGTAGAGCCCTCCCGCACCCGCGTGCACCGGCTGAATCACATCCGCGGTGATCACATCGAACTTCTCGCGCGAGAAGAGCAGGAAGTTCCGACCGTCATCCACGCGCATCCGCACGTTTGGCAGATTGAGAACGTCGTAGTTGACCTCCGAGAAATACGCGGCGGCCTTGCGCACGCTGTCCGAAAGCTCCACCACCTGGAGGGAAACGCCGGGGTGACGGGCCGCTCCGCCCGCGGTGGCGCCCCCGCCGAGGCCGATCACCAGGCCCGAGACGGGAGAGGGGTGCAGGGCCATCGGCAGCAGGCCGATGGTGCGATGAAGCTTCACCATGTCCGCCGAGTCGTTCGCCTGGTGAAGTCCGTTCACGAACATGGTGCGTTGGGTGCGAGTGGCGTACACGCTCACCGTCGTCTGCACCCCCTCCTCGTGAAACAGAGTCTGCGCGGTGGCGATGCCGGTGTGCGCGCGCATGGCCCGGGCCAGCGGGTCCGGGGTGCGTGCCACGGCGATGGCGAAGAGAACCAGGAAGGCGCCCCCCAGGGCCGCCATACGGAGACGCTTTGGATGGGTCAGGCACAAGGCGAGGCCTGAGAGAAGGAACAGGCCACCGAGTGCTACCAGCGAGAGCCTCGTGCCGAGCGAGGGCAGGATGACAAACCCGCCGGCCAGTGAACCCGCGATCGCGCCGAGCACGTTCACCCCGTAATAGCGGCCTACCATACGACCGCGGAGTTCCCGCTCGGCCACGCTCTCGCCCGACGCGACCGAAGCGCCTCCCAGCCTCAGCAACAGCGGGAACGAGATGCCCATGAGGAATGCGGGCAGAAAAACCGCGAGCACCAGGCCCTGCCACGGAGCGAGAGTGCCGAGAAGAAACACCCGGTCGCGCGCGAAGAAGAGGACACCGGCCAAAGCGAGCACACCGATGGCGAGCTGGTTGAGGGCGAGCCAGGCGTGCCAGTCGCGGTCGCGCGCGAGGAGCGGGCTCGCCACGGCGCCGCCGATGGCGATCCCCAGCAGGACCACGGCCAGCATGCTGGTGAAGGCGTAGGTCGTGGCGTCTACGTACTGGGTCATGATCCGGAACCACACCACTTCGAGGGCGAGAGACCCGAAGCCCGAGATGGCCATGACCGCCCACGCCACCCGCGGGGGCGAGGCCGGTCGGGGAAGGGAGGTGCCTGTGATCTTGTCCGCGGCAATTGCGTCGTCTTGGGTGGCCACCGCGCGCCTCGCTTGAAAGCGGTCGAGCGCCATGGCGGCGAGTCCCACCAATGCGTTCAGCGTCGCGGCGGCGAGGAAGGTCCGGTGCTGGCCGATGGCGCCTATCAGGACGAAACCGGTGAGCAGCGCTCCCGACACCGCACCCGCGGTGTTGACCGCGTACAACGCGCCGATCCCGGAGGACGCCTGAGCGCTTTTCACCAGCGGAGAGGCGCTGAGCAGCGGCAGGGTCAGTCCCATCAGCATCGTGGGAACCAGCAGGACGACGAAAGCACTCATAAGTCGCGCGCCGGTTTGAAGCACAAATGAATCCGGGGCGGCCGCGTAGAGTGCGGCATAAAGGGAAGAAGACAGCGAGAGGGCTACTGGCGTCGCGATCGCGGAGGCGCCGATGACTATCTCGGCCACACCAAACGCGAAGAGTGGCCTTTTGATCCTCGCGAGCAGGGGGCCGGCCAGCCAGCTTCCGAGGGCGAGACCCGCCATGAAGGCGGCTAGAACCGTGCTGGCGGCGTAGGCCGTGACCCCGAAAATGAGCGAGAGCTGCCGCATCCACAACACTTGATAGGCAAGCCCGCAAGCACCGGAACAGAAGAAGAGAGCAAGAAGGAGGGGCAAGGGGCAGGGATGATACCCTCTGGCGCAAACCCCACTAGGACGTCCAGAGGAACCAATGAGCACAGTTCAAGTCGAAATCCGGGAAGGCATCGGCACCATCCGCCTGGCCGGCCCCCGCGGGAACGCGATGAGTGAGACCCTCGTCTCCGATCTGTCCACCGCGCTGAGGACGGTGGGCGGGGAGCCTTCGGTGAGGGCGATTCTCCTGTCCTCGGCCCATCCCAAACTCTTCTGCCCCGGCCTCGACCTGGTATCGCTCTCCGGGGTCGGTCGCGCGGAGATGGGGGCCTTCATGCTCAGCTTCTCGACGGTGCTTACCGATCTCTTCGCCCTGAAGAAGCCGGTGGTGGCGGCGGTGAACGGCGCGGCGGTGGCGGGCGGATGCCTGCTCGCTCTGACCGCCGACTGGCGTATCGCGAAGCGCGGCGCCCCGATGGGTCTCAATGAGGTGAAGGTCGGTGTGCCGCTGCCCTGGTCCGCGGTGATGCTGCTCAAGACCGCGGCTCCGGCCCTGGCCCACACCGCGGTGGCCCTGCTGGGGCGGAACTTCGAAGGCGAGGACGCGAAGACCCATGGGCTCGCTAACGAGATCGCCGAAGCGGACACCTTCGACTCGCTGATCGTCGAACGTCTCGCCGAGTTCGCCGAGAAGGATGCGTATGCGTTCGGCGTAACGAAGGGCTACCTCCGCGGCCCCGCGGTTTCATCGATGCGAGATCGTGACGTGGCCCTGCTCGACGAGTTCCTCGATGGCTGGTTCGCGGAAAGCACCCAGGCGCGAATTGAGAAGGCGGTGGCGGCTCTCAAGTTGAAGGGCTGACTCTTTACAAGACCTCGGACCAGGAAGGCGACGCGGCGAACGCCGCATGGATCATGCCCACGTGTGAATAGGCCTGAGGGAAGTTGCCCCACATCCGCTTTTCCTTGACGTCGTAGTCTTCCGCGAGCAGGCCAAGCGGCGACACCGCGTTACTGATGCGGCTCATAACCGAGCGCGCCTCCTCGAGCCGTCCGCTTCGCGCCAGGGCCTCGACGAGCCAGAAGGAGCAGATCACGAAAGCCACCTCCGGGCGTCCGAAACCGTCGTCGGCTCGATAACGGAACAACCAGCCGTTGGACGTGAGCCCGTCGCGAATGGCGTCAATGGTGCGTTGGATCTGCGGGGCGTCGGGAGGAAGCAGGCGGAGCGGCGCCATCTGGAGGAGCGAGGCATCGAGGTCGTGGCCCCCGTGGCTCGACGCGAAAGCGCCCAGGCGATCGCTCCAGGCCTCGCGCAGGATGGTTTCCCGGATGGTGGCCGCGGCCATTTCGAACTCGGCAGACAGGGCAGGCTGATGGATCTGCGCGACCCTGGCCATGCGATCCGCCCCCGCCCAACACATCAGGGTCGAGAAAGTTTGTGGCGTCCAGTCGGTGCGATACTCCCAGATGCCAGCGTCGGGCGTGCCCGCGACCGCGATCGCTTTTCGGGCGAGTCCGCACAGCAGGCTGAAGGCCTGGGGCGATCGCTCTGCCTGGAAACGCTCGTCGAGATACACCGGGGCCAAGGCCAGCACCATCTCGCCGAAGATGTCGTTCTGGATGTGCTCGGCGGCCGCGTTCCCGACCCGCACCGGGCCATGACCCTCGTATCCCGGCCAGTGGTCGAGAACGCTTTCGCTGAGGTCGGACCTTCCGTCGATCCGATAAAGCGGGGCGAGCTTCAGATCGGGAGCCCCTCCCGCCACGTCGAAGAGATAGTTCACGAAGTGCTCGCGTTCCTCGAACTGGCCGAGCAAGCGGAAGGCGCCGAGGCTGTAATAGGCGTCGCGCAGCCAGCAATAACGGTAGTCCCAGTTGCGTCCTGATCCCGGGGCCTCCGGGATCGACGTGGTCATGGCGGCGACAATGGCGCCCGTGTCCTCGAAGCAGTGGAGTTTGAGCACCAGGGCCGACCGGATCACCTCGGCCTGAAACCTGGGGGGAACGTTGCAGCGCTTCACCCAGGCCTGCCAATAGCGGATGGTCTCGCCGAGAAACCGGCTGGCCAGGGGGGCGAGGGCTTCCTCGACCGGCGCTCCCCACGACAACACCAGGTGTTTTCGACCGGTGAGGGCGAAGGGCGGCCCGCCGAGGTAGGAGACCGGCACGTCGCTCGTAAGTCGCAGATGCGAAGCAAAACCTTCGTAGCGAATGTGGTTGGAGCCCGCCACCGAGACGGGGATGTCCTTCGCCCATCCCATCCGCGGCTCGCACGAAACCTTGATCCGAGGCGTGCCGGAAAGTGGCTCGACGATCCTGAAGATCTGGGTCGGTCGGAAGATGCGGTCGAACTGAACGAATCGCGGGGCGAAGTCGAGTACCCGGAACGATCCGGCCTTCGTATCAAACCGGGTTTCAAGAACGTTGGTGTTCTCGATGTATCGCTGGGTTCCGGCTTCGTCGCCCTCAGGCGATACCTGGAAACGGCCTCCGGACTCCACGTCAAGAAGAGAAGAGAAGACCGGGTTGGAATCGAAACGGGGCAGACACGACCAGACCACCGTGCCGTTCCGGGCCACGAGTGCGGAGAACTGACAGTTGCCGATCAGGCCCAGGTCCTCAAGTCGCATTTTCCGAGCATATCGGTAATTAGTTTGTATGCAAATGATTGTTCGCTTATCCTGTTTTCCATGCGCCAGCCGATCAAATTCCTGATCCTCCTGGTGTTGGGGCTCGCCCTGCTGACCTGGGGCGCGCTCAAGGTGGTGCAAGAGACCACCCGGGCCTGGGTGCAACGCGATCTGACCCTGAGGGCCCGCCTCGCCGCCAACGGCGCGGCCACGCCCCTGGCCGAGAGCTACCGCTCGGGTAAGACGGCCACCCTCCGAAGCGTGCTCGGTAACCTGGTCCGCGACGAGCGCATTCTGGGAGTATCGGCCTGCGGGGTGGATGGCCGGCTTCTTGGTACCGCGGGCTCGGTCCCAAAGACGGTGGCCTGCGTCAGAGTCGCTCCCCTCGTCTTCGCGCCAGGTCTTCCTCCGGGGGCTCCACCGGCCGAGTGGTTCGAAGAAGTGACGCTGCCGGGCGGGAGAGCACACCTGAGCGGCCTACCGATCATGGATGAGCAGGGAGCGGTCGGCTTCGTGATCCTGGTCCACGACATGGCCTTCGCCGATCGACGAGATCGAGAGAGCCGAAATCTCCTCCTCGTTGCTTTCTTCCTCCTCTCCCTGTGCGCCGCCCTCATCACGATCGTGGCGGTTCGATTGTCGTGGCGGGGCTGGACCCGACAGCTCCAGCGCATGCTGAAAGGGGGCGAGTCCCAGGAATCTCAGGAGTTCCGCCCGCTGCTGCGGGACGTGCGCGAACTGGTCGACGACATCATGGCCGAACGCGAGGCCGACGGTGAAAGCGGCTCCTGGACCGCGGATCGACTCAAACACACCCTGCGGCGCAATCTTCACGGGGAGAAGATCATGGTGGTTTCGAACCGTGAGCCCTACATCCACGAATTCGCGGCGGACGGGACGATACGGGTCCAACACCCGGCAAGCGGCCTGGTCACCGCCCTCGAGCCGGTGATGCGTGCCTGTTCCGGCGTGTGGATCGCCCACGGCAGCGGTCCGGCCGACCGCACGGTGGTGGACGCGCACGACCGGATCCTGGTTCCGCCGGGCGAGAAGATCTATTCGATCCGGAGGGTCTGGTTGACCGAAGAGGAGGAGAAGGGCTACTACTACGGTTTTTCCAACGAAGGCCTCTGGCCTCTCTGCCATGTGGCCCACACCCGCCCCCTCTTCCGTACGTCCGACTGGAAATACTACGGCGATGTGAACCGGAAGTTCGCCGACGCGGTGTGTGCGGAGGCGGAAATCGAAGATCCCATCGTTCTGATTCAGGACTACCACCTGGCCCTGGCCCCCCGGATGATCCGCGAGAAACTCCCGCGGGCCACCGTCATCGGTTTCTGGCACATTCCCTGGCCCAACGCCGAACGCTTCGGGATCTGCCCGTGGCGCGAAGAAATACTGGACGGCATGCTCGGCGCGAGCATGCTCGGATTTCACACCCAGGCCCACTGCAACAACTTCATGGACTCGGTCGACCGCTATCTCGAGTCGCGGATCGATCGCGAGCGCCACGCCGTGGTCCAGCAGGGGCGCAGCACTTTGATTCGTCCTTATCCGATCTCCCTTGAATGGCCGGTGCGCTGGCTCGAAGGGCTGGCACCCGCTCCGGAGTGCCGGCGGAGCGTGCTTCAGGAACTGGGTCTGCCAGAGAACGCCCTGATCGGGGCCGGGGTGGATCGACTCGACTACACCAAGGGCATCGAGGAGAGGCTGCTCGCGGTGGAGCGCCTGCTCGAGATCCGCCCGGACTTTCTCGGGCGCTTTGTTTTCATCCAGCTGGCCGCTCCGAGCCGCACCGCCATCGTGCGCTACCAAGATCTCAACGACAGCGTCGAGGCCATCGCGCGCCGCATCAACGAGCGCTTCGGCCAGGCCTCATATCAGCCCATCATCCTGAAGCGTTCGCACCACGAACCGCCCACGGTGTTCAAGTACCTGCGCGCGGCCGACGTCTGCTATGTGAGCAGCCTGGACGACGGCATGAACCTGGTGGCGAAAGAATTCGTGGCCGCGCGC
>CAZFQH010000222.1:0-2466 GCA_964520805.1 uncultured Acidobacteriota bacterium
GTACTATCAGGCGGATGACACTCCCCAAAAGGTCTTTGCTTCTGGCCGTGATGGCTCTGCTTCCCTTGATCGTTGGGGCGCAAACCCCCGCCCCAACGCGCCCCCTGCCGCGTCCGCCGGCCTTGAGGCCCGCGATTGCCGGCCCCACGGCCGGAGTCTCCACCGGACACCCCCTTACAACCGCGGCCGCCTTCGAGTTCTTGTTGAAAGGTGGCAACGCCTTCGACGCCGGTGTCGCATCGTTGCTGGTGGGCGGCGTGGTCGAGCAGGATCTCTACGGTCTCGGCGGGGAAGCACTGGTTCTCGTCTACCCGGCCAAGGAGAAGAAAGTCACTTCGATCGTCGGCCAGGGATGGGCGCCCAAGGCTGTCGATGTCGACTGGTACCTCTCTCGCGGCAAGACGCTTCAAGGCGCGGGACTCGATCCTGCGGTAGTGCCCGGTGCTTTGCACGCGGCGCTCACGGTTCTTGAGAAGTGGGGCACGATGAGCTTCGCCGAGGTCTCGAGCGCCGCGATCCGGTACGCGGAGAACGGCTTTCCCCTGCGACCCCTCACCGCAAACGCCATCGAACGTCAGCTCGAGTTCTTCAAGCAATGGCCGGACAACCAGCGCTATTGGCTGAAGCCCGAGGGGTCTTTGTACAAACCCGGGGAGACGATCAAGCTCCCCACTCTCGCGAAGACCCTGAAGCGGATGGTCGAGGCTGAGCGGCGAGCTCGCGGCAAGGGACGTGTGGCCGGAATCGTGGCCGCTCGTGATCGCTTCTACAAAGGCGACATCGCGAAAGAGATGGTGGCCTTCCTCCAGAAGCACCGGGCACCCTTCGAGCTTTCCGACTTCGCGGAGTTCTTCGCCCGGATCGAGGAACCCGCGAAGACGACCTATCGGGGCTACACCGTCTACAAGCACTCGTTCTCAAGCCAGGGCCCGGTGTTGCTTCAGACCCTCAACATCCTCGAAGGCTTCGACCTCAAGGCCATGGGACACGACAGCCCCGACTACATCCACACTATTACGGAGGCCATGAAGCTCGCTTACGCCGACCGCGATACCTACTACGCCGACACCGCCTTCGTTCAAGTTCCCGCGGAAGGACTGCTTTCGAAGGAGTATGCGAGAGAGCGAGCGGCGCTGATTCAGCCACGGGTGGCGTCGAGGTCGTTCGTCGCGGGTGATCCCCTGAAGTACGACTCGAAGGTGAAAGAGTGGACGTATTCGAAGTTCAACATCGCAGATGGAACGGTGGTCGCGGTGCCGCTCGCCCGTTCGTCTGAAGCGCGGGTTGACGATGGCCTTTGGTCGCACGGTCTCGACTCCGCGGGGGTTTCGAAGGACACCACCCACATGGCCATCATCGACAAGGCCGGCAATGTTTTCGACGTAACACCCTCAGGAGGCTGGATTCCGGGGGCGGTGATTCTGGGCGACACCGGGATCGGCATGAGCATCCGCGGCGAGCAATTCTGGCTCGACAAGACGATGGCAAACCAGATCCGCCCGCGCGCGCGGCCGCGCTACACCCTGACCCCCAGCCTGGTCTTCAAGGGCGAGACACCGCTCATGGGCCTCGGTACGCCCGGCGGCGACAACCAGGATCAGACCATCCTGCAGGCGTTCCTCAACGTGGTGGAGTTCTGGGACGACTGGTATCCGAATCTCCATCAGGCGTTCGAGTGGCCGCGCTTTCAGACCCTGCACTTCCACGGCTCGTTCTGGCCGCACAGCCCGGGCTTCAACAAGCTCAACCTGGAGGCGACCATTTCCGACGCGGTCTTCGATGAACTGAAGGCGCGTGGTCACGACGTCAGCCGCCTGCGGGCCTTCGGGATGTCGGGCTGCGCCACCGCGGTGCTCCTCGACCCCGCGACGCAGAACCGCATCGCCGGAGCCGACCCGCGTCGCGACTGCTACGCGATCGCGTATTGATTGGTAGTGGTGGGGCGGGGTTGCTTCGTCGCGGTGCCAACGGAGTGGCTCCTCGCAATGACGAACCCCGGTGCGCTACGACGCACGGGCTTGGTAGTTGTGGGTTGGGTTGCTTGCGGCCCAAGGCCGGGCTTCGCGCCCCCAGGGCAGGTTGCGCGCTCGGGCGATCTCGAACGATGTGCCTCCCTGCTGCTCGCAATCACGAGAGGTCAATCCGCGGGCGAGGACTTCGGGTTCGGGGTGCTGGGATGACGAGAGGTTCTGCGCGACGTTTGTAACCGTAGGGGCAGGCCTTGTGCCTGCCCTGCGGGACGCGCGGTGATGCGAAGGGCGCCCACCAGGGGGCGCCCCTACATGATCGGCGTGCGGAGTCCAAGGGCGGCCACAAGGCCCGCGGCCGCGGACAAGTTCAGGGTTGGCCGACCCTACGTATCCGGAACGAGGCGCGTCCCATGAACGAGGCACGAGAGGTTCTGCGCGACGTTGTAACCGTAGGGGCAGGCCTTGTGCCTGCCCTGCGGGACGCGCGGTGATGCGA
>CAZFQH010000222.1:2566-7009 GCA_964520805.1 uncultured Acidobacteriota bacterium
TTCAGGGTTGGCCGACCCTACGTATCCGGAACGAGGCGCGTCCCATGAACGAGGCGCGTCCCCTACATTTGTCGTGCGCGGAGGGCTGGCAATTCCGTGCGCAGGCGGTGCAGTCGGTTGAAATCCAGAACGGCCAGGGCGAAGCCCTCGCCCTCCGGGACCTGGGCGAGGACCGAGCCCCACGGATCCACGATCATCGCGTGGCCGTAGCTCGCGCGGTTGCCTCCATGTTTGCCCCACTGTGCGGGCGCCATCACGTAGCAAAGGTTCTCGATGGCCCGCGCGCGCAGCAGCACTTCCCAATGATCGCGACCCGTGCGATCAGTGAAAGCCGACGGAACGAGCAACACCTCGGCGCCCTGGGCCGACAGCGCGCGGTAGAGCTCCGGGAAGCGGAGGTCGTAGCAGATCGAGAGACCGAGTTTCGCGAAACCGGCCTCGGCGACGACCAGTTCCGTCCCGGGCGTCGTGGCCTTCGACTCCTTCAGGTGCTCCATGCCGGGGACGTCGATATCGAAGAGGTGCATCTTCCGGTAGCACGCCACGGTGTCACCGGTGGGGCCGAAGAGGAGCGTGGTGTTGTAGGGCCGCCCCGCCTCGTCCGCGGTTTCGGGGAACGAACCCATGAGTACGGTGATCTTCAGGTCGCGCGCGAGGTCCGAGAAACGCTTCGCCCAGGGCCCCGCGATGCTTTGGGCTTCCGGCGCCTTTTCTCCTTCGGCCTTCAGGAAGACCATACATTCGGGGAGCGCCACGAAAGTGGCTCCGGCCCTTGCCGCATCGCGCACCAGGGTTTCGGCCGCCATCAGATTACGGACGACGTCTTCGCCCGAGCGCATTTGGCAGACCGCGGCGGTGATGGTGAGCCGTGTCATTTTCCAGATGGAGGCTGCAGGACGTCGTTCATCGTGCTGCTTAACCCTAAACCCCGTTGCTCTGGCGAAGTGAATTCGCCTTCGCTTGCCTCGTCATGATGTCGTTGGCACGCGGCCACCCTTCGGCAAGCTCAGGGCACCGCCCGGGCCGCCTTTACCTGCCGCCTTGGCACCCGCCCTGGATACCGGCTTCGACTCGCCATACGCGAAGGCCTGCTTCGACGACCATTCGCACAGATCGAAGATGCCGCATTCGCCGCAGCGTGGCTTGCGCGCCTCGCAGGTGCGGCGGCCGTGGAAGATGATGAGGTCGGTGGTCTTGATCCACCGCTCCCGTGGCACGAGCTTCATCAGATCCTGCTCGACGTGGATGGGATCGTCATGTTTGGTGAGGCCAAGGCGCGAGGAGAGCCGCAACACGTGGGTATCGACCGCGATGCCCTCGGCGATGCCGTAAGCGTGGCCGAGGACGACGCTCGCGGTCTTGCGGCCCACCCCCTTAAGCTTCACCGCCGCCTCGAAGTCGCGCGGGACCTCTCCGCCGTGATTGGCGACCAGAGCCTGGGCGCAGCTTGTGATGCTCTTGGCCTTGGACCGGAAGAACCCCGTGGAGCGGATGATCTCCTCCACCTCGGGGAGCTTCGCCACCGCCAGATCGGAGGCCGTGGAGTATCGGGCGAAGAGCGCGGGCGTCACCGCGTTCACGCGTTTGTCCGTGCACTGCGCGGACAGAATGGTCGCGATCAGAAGCTCGAACGCGTTGCGATAGTCGAGTTCGCAATCGGCATCGGGAAAGATCTTCTCCAGCCGGTCGAGGATCAGCCCCGTCCGGGCGGAAAGCTTCACAGCCTTCAATGCATCGGCCCCTTGGTTGGCCCGTAGGACTCCTGATACATCCGGTAATTTTCCTGCAAAGCCGCGACCAGCCCCTGGATGATCTGAACCGGCACCACCACGCGGGTCTTCACCGGGGCCTTGATGAACTGATGGTCCTGGCCGGGAACGAACTGGGTCTCGGTGATCGGCATCATCTCGCAGAAGGTGAGGGTGAAGTCGAACGGCGAATGCTGGATGGCGCAGAAGTTCGAGTAGGTCCGCGGCGACGAGTCGTCGGCGGGCACCACGGTGAAATTGACCGACTTTTTTTCGTCCACAGAAGAATCTCCTTGATAGCTCCGCTACACGATACCGCCCCGGCGTAAAGTTGCAGCAAATGACTTTCATCGATCGGGTGGCGCAGGAAAGATGGGAGGCCGAACGTCTCTCGCCGTGGGCGATGAAGAGCGCGCAGAGTCGGGGCCGCCGGTATACCGAACTCGAGCATCCGCTCCGCACCTGCTACCAGCGGGACCGCGACCGCGTCATTCACACCTCATCGTTCAGACGGCTGGAATACAAAACCCAGGTCTTCGTCAACCACGAGGGCGACAACTACCGCACGCGCCTCACCCACAGCCTCGAAGGTGCGCAGATCGGACGCACCGCGGCGCGGATCCTGGCCCTCAATGAGGAGCTCGTCGAAGCTCTGGTGCTGGGCCACGACCTCGGCCATACGCCCTTCGGCCACGCCGGCGAACGCGTGATGGCCGAACTCATGAAGGACCACGGCGGCTTCGAGCACAATCGGCAGACCCTCCGCGTTCTCGAGACTCTTGAACGACGCTCGCCCGACTATCCCGGACTGAATCTCACCTGGGAGGTGCGCGAAGGCCTCATCAAGCATCAGGCCGACTCCGACAGCCGGGCTCCCGAGGAGTACGCGCGGGGCGAGGCGCCGACCCTCGAGGCGCAGCTCGTGGACTTCGTCGACGAGATTGCTTACAACAACCACGACGTCGATGACGGCCTCAATTCCGCGATGTTTACGATCGAACAGATCCGTTCGGTTGGCCTTTTCCGCTCGGCCCATGAGTCGGTCCTTCGCGAGGGTCCGGGCGACGACTCGGTGCTGCGCCGCCAGATCGTCTCCAAGATCATCGATCGCTGTCTCAACGATCTGGTGATGACGACGCTTCACCGCATTCAATCAAGTCGTGTGCGCAGCATCGAGGACGTCCGCGGCGCGGGCGGGCGTCTTGTCGCCTATTCCGACGAGATGGCCGAGAACGTGCGCGAGCTGAAGGCTTTCCTCTTCACCAATATGTACCGCAACTGGCGAGTGATGAGAATGGCGGATAAGGCCGGACGCATCCTGCGCGATCTGTTCGGTTCGTACAGCGCCGAGCCACTTCAGCTTCCGCCGCAGTATCAGGCCCGCTTCGATGCCGACGGCGTTCATCGCGTGATCTGCGACTACATCGCCGGCATGACCGATCGCTTCGCGGTCGACGAACATCGCCGCCTGTTCGACCCTCTCGTCCGCGTCTAGCGGCCCTCCCCAATCTCTCGACCGAGCGGAGCTGTCTGTGGAAAGGCCTGTGGATTCTTCGCGGAAAAGTAGAGCAAAAACCTGTGCGGGCCCTCTGCATCGGCGGCGGGTTTTCTGATGAAGACCTCTGGAAATACTGTGGAGCGCGCGGCGGTGGGCTGGGGTGTTTCCGCTCGCTTCGCGGGCCCGTTGGGCCTCCTGCGCACCGCGGCCCACGGCTTGCCCCCCGGCTTTCGGATCGAGGATCGCCCAGTTCGCGGCCGCCTCCTCAAGATGGGCCTCTCTGGCCGCCAGATTGAGGTGATCGCAGGGGGCCCTCCTCTGCTTCTCGGAGCCTCTCGGATGGCGCTTCGAAGTTACGTGGAAAGCTGGCTTGAATCGCTCGCGTCTACTCGCTCGTCACGGTTCGCTTTCCTCCACGCGGGTGCGGTCGAGATTGACGGCCGCGCGATCGTGTTCCCGGGGCGGTCTTGCGCGGGCAAGAGCACGCTCGCCGCCGAGTTCATCAAAAGAGGCGCGCGCTATCTGACCGACGACCTCGTACCGGTGGACCGCCGCCTTCGTGCCCACCCCTTTCCGCGCCCCCTTGGAATACGACCTTCGCCCGGGTACGTAGCGACCCGCACCCCGCTGAAGGTCCTGAGAGGCCGGCCCGCGGTTCAGGCGTGTCCAATCGCCATGGTCTGGTGCGGCTCCTACGACTCGTTCGCCGCGCGTGCGACCTTCAAGCCCCGGACCGCCGCTGAGGCTTTCGCGGACCTGCTGCAAAACGCCCCTGGAGCCCGGGTTCGTCCCGAAGTCATTGTCCCGATCCTGGCGCATATCGCGCGAACCGTTCCGGTGTTCGCAGGGCGGCGCGGTGAAGCGAGCGAGTTCGTTGATGCGGCCTACCGTCGTCTCCGCCGTTCCTGAACCACTCGGCCCTTGTGGCCGCCCTGGGGTTTGGCGGGATGCGTCGTGCAGGTGCGCGGTGCGCAGGGCAGGCACAAGGCCTGCCCCTACGGTTTCAAGCGTCACAAGATCGAAGGCCTGCCCCTACGGTTTCACGCGTCACAAGATCGATGCGATCGTTTTGACGCCGCCCAGGACGCGGTGATCCTCAGGATCCGTTGTAGGGGCGGCCCTTGTGGCCGCCCTGGGGTTTGGCGGGATGCGTCGTGCAGGTGCGCGGTGCGCAGGGCAGGCACAAGGCCTGCCCCT
>CAZFQH010000223.1:0-7005 GCA_964520805.1 uncultured Acidobacteriota bacterium
GTAGTGACCATTCTTCCAAAGCAGACGGGACAGGCTGTTCGTCCACTGGTCGATCGTTTCGACGGTCAGGGCGGCACCGAGCCGGGCCGGCGACTTCGGCAGCGGGAGACTCCCTGGCCACCCGTCGATCCGCGAGGACACGAGCCTTTCCTCTTTCGGCTGAAGAACCCGTACCCGGATGTCTCTGAGGAATCCCGGGGAACGGAGTCGGGCGTAGTCGGCTAGCGGTTCAAGCTCGACGGTCGCTCTCGGATACGCGTGTTGTCGCAGCCAGTCCGTCATCCGCGCTGAAGCATCAACGAGGGCACGGTCGCGGAACAGGTCTCGGTTGCGCAAACCGGAGGCACGGGCAAGCTCTTTGCCAAGGGAGGATTTCAGGGGAACATCGGACCCGGTGTCAGCTGATGGGGTCACGAACACAAGCTCACCGAGCCGCGGCGTTTCCAAAACCTTGAAGACCAGGCGGATGCGGCCGTCGGCTTCGGCCTCCTGCTCCACCACGATCTCGTCAAACTGGTCCATGGCGGAGAGGAGCAGGACGCTCGAACGGATGGCCTCCGGATCATTGGGCTCGCCCGCCTTCAAGGTCAAATAGCGCGCGACCGCAGGGTCGCTCGCACCCACAAGTTCCACGCGAGCGATTGTGGGCACCGGGGTCTCGCTCCGGGTGTCGCTCCGGGCCTCGACCTGGGCCTCGACCTGGGACGACGCGCAGACCATCAAGGCCGCGCACACTCTCCGAGGAACCGACGTCATCATCGATCGAGGACGAACCGGGTTCGCAGGTCCAAACCGAAACCCCCCGGTTGTTCCCAGCTCGCCACGAGAGAGAAGCGGTTGGTGAGCGAATACTCGGCGGTAACGAGTTTCGAGTCGACTCCTCCAAAGACCTGGGAGTACACAACCTCGATGTCCTGGGTGACGCGTTTGCCCACGGTCAGTCTCATGCCCGTCCGGCTCAGGAAGCCTTTGCCCGGATCGATGGAAAGACGCGACAGGCCCACTCCTTGAGCGACTCTTCCGGTGACCGCATCCTCGAGCACCGACGAGGCGACGGAATTGGCACCTCCGGTGCCGAGAGCTTTGAAGTCGGTCGACGAGCCCGCGACATTCGCCACGTCATTCACATCGCCCCCGGTGAGCAGGCTCGCGATCTGGGGCGAAGTGAGGGGAGGATCGGAAGTGATTCGGCTGGAGACCCGGTCAAGGGTGCCGTTGGCCTGCAGGGTCAGGCGATAAGCGCGCACGCGGGTATCCGCTTCGATGTCGAAGACCGGGTTGATCTGCCGGGGGTTTGAGAAGTGGGCGACGCCTTTGCGGACTTCGTAAGTATTTCCGCGAAAGAAGACCTTGCCACGTTCGACCTCCACCCGTCCCAGAAGCTGCGGGTCCAGCGGCGATCCGGTAAGAGCCAGATCCGCAGAGGCCACGAGGGAAGCGAGATTGTTGTCCAGACGAAGCGTGCCCGGAGCTTTGATGCCGATGTCCAGATGCATGGGCGAGGGCTTGAAGCTCGCGGAACCGGCACGCGCAAAGCTGGACGCTTCGTTGGATGAGCCGAGCAACTCGGAGGTGATTGTGTACTTCCGGTTCCAGAGCGCCTTCGAAACCATGAGGTCGCCGGTCAGCCAGTGCGACTGCGTGGTCCCCTGCAGGCGAAGGGCCGCGCCAAACGTGGAACGTAGACCCTCGGGGTAGCGTAGACCCAAAGACGTGCCGTTCAAGAGGAAGTCGAAGGACGCGGGGGTGGCGCCGCCAAAACCCATTAGTCCCGAAACCGAAACCCGTCCCCCTCCGAACCGGCCTTCCAGCCCGGCGACCCGGGCCTGGGTCTCGTTGAAGACGAGCCGGCCGTTCAGATCATCGAGGCCTTGAGGAAAGCCTCGAAGGCGAACCGAGCCATCTTCGATATCAAGTCCGCCTGAAACCTGGATGGCGTTCGGCGTGCCTCCAATCTGGCTCCTTAGGGTGGCGGCGCCACGGAAACGCCACTCCCTGAGAAACCCGGAAAGGACCCGGAGGTCGGCGCGACCGGTGATGGCGAGGTCGTTCCGATCGTCCGGCTTGAGCGCCCATTTCCCGGAAACGCTGAGCGACGTGCCATCTCCTTGGAGGGTGAGACCCGCGATCCGCACTTCGCCTTTTTCGACATCGATGATGGACCCGGGTGCGGCTTCGATCGCATAATCGGGCAGGGCCACTCGGAGCTTCCCGTCTCGCAATTGTGCGGTGATCGACTCGGGATCCTGAAGCGGGCCCTCGACCCGCGCGTTCGCGGACGCGGTGATGACCACGGCATTCTCGAAGCGCGAACCAAGCGCTCTCAGCACCGGGTCGATGCGAGCGTTGGTGAGCTTCACCTCGAGATGGCTCGGATAGGGCGCCTTCGCCCCAATAGAACCGGTGACGGCGGCGCGGAAGCGTGGGGAATCGGACGACGCGGTCACCTGGAGATTGCCGTCGCCTTTTCCCACCACGTCGAGGATGAGCGCGCCCATACCTTCATCTCCGTAGAAGATGCGCTTCGATTCCACGTGGGCGGAAACCCGTGGCCTCTCCAACGGGCCGCTGAACGTCGCACGCCCGGTGATGTGCCCGCCGATCATCGCGTCCGATTCCTCCTGCATCCCGAGATCGGCGAGTTCGATCTCCGCGAAATCGGCGGCCCCCTCGAAAGCAGGGAGCCCTGCTTCGTCAGCCAGGACACCCTGAACGGACAGGCGGCCTCCGCCGAGCGTGGCCTTGAGGCTCTGCACCCGGAGCGCCTCTCCCTCAAACCGGAGTTCGAGGTCGGCGTTGGTGTAGGCCACACCCATGGCCTTGCCGGCAGCACTCGTGAGGGTGGCGGATCCCAGGGGCAGGGCTCTGGTTCCCAGGAGACGCATGGATCCGCTGACCGTTGTATCCACGTCGAGGTCCGAAGCCACGATCTTCAAGAGATCCTTCGCAGACCAATCCCGAATAGTGACGTTCAGATCCAGTGCGTCGTCCACGCCGGTGGCGCCGAGCCTCTGCATACCGCTCGCTTCGATGCGCGAGGTTCCTCGGACGGCAATGAGCCGGTCGCTCTTCAGGTCCACGGTCGAGGCGGTTCCCGTCCAGTCAAGAGCGCCCCACGCCACACCAAGGTAGGAAACGTCTGTCCCGATGAAGCGACCCGAGACCACCGGGGCGGACATCGTGCCCACGGCACGGCCTTCGAACACGCCACGGCCCAGGGCACCGAGAGGTTGTGGATTCAGGGTTCCGAAGGCCGCTCGGAGGCGAGTGCTCAGGGCATCGGTCGCGGCCAGATCCTCCGAGACAAGTCGAACGTCGACGCTCAATCTCTTGTCGGGCTGAATGGTCCCCGCCAGGGTGACCGCCGTCTTGGGTGCTTGAAGCTCGACCCCGGTCATGGTGATGACGCCACGCTCCGCCTTGAAAGGAAAGACGCCGGAAAGGGGTTCGCCCAGGGACGGATCCCCCACGAAGGAGAGCTGACCCGTGCCGCTCAGCAGATTCGCCGCCCCCTTCGGAAAGGAGAGATCGACGGGCCCCGAGACCCGCGCGCCCAGCCCGGCGGTGCCGTAGTCGAAAAGCCAGTGCAGCAAAGGTTCAGCGGCGAGCGCCGTGAGTTGCCCCTTCACCTTCACCGGCGAGTCCGCGAGAGCGTTTACGTCCAGAAGCGCCTTGCCGGAAAGGACGTCGAGGGCCAGGTCCTTCAGTTGCACATTGGAGCCATCCCAGAAAAGCCGGGTGGAGAAGGCGTCAATCGAGAGAGCGCCATAAGAACCTCGCTCGCCGCGAAGGGTTCCGTTCAGAGCGATCTTTCCACCGTCGATCGTGAGGGTCGCGTTCGTATTGGCGATGCCCTTGAGATCAAGGCCGGCTCCGGCGATCTTCTGGTCGAAGCTCTCGAGGTCGAACGGGCCGGTAAAACGAAGCTCGCCTTTCGGATCGTCATGAAGATCGACCTGACCTTCGATCGCGAGTGCGGTGCCGGGAGTGGTGAACGAGCCTCGGTCGATATGGAGGATGGAGTCGGCGAGGCGGATGCCGAGGTCCACGCGAGCCTCTTGAGCGGGCAGATCGCCGAAGCGCATGGGCCCTGGCCCGGCGCTGATGTCGCCCTTGAGCAGATTCATCGCATCGGCGACGAGGTTCGCTTCCAGGTGAGGCCAGACGATATCGAGCGGGATCTGCTGATCGTTCAGAAAGAGATCGCCGGACGTAATCACCAATTTCCCGATGGATATCTGGCGCGACGACGGACCGGCGGAAGGGGCGGTTTGGGGAAGGTCGGTGGTGCCGTCTGGGAAAACCTGGACGGAAATCCGCGGCCGATCGAGCTCAAACCCGCGAAGCAGAATCTTCGAGGTGAAAAGCGACCGGAAAGAAAGGGCGATGCGCATCCGCGGCGCCATCAACGTGGGCCGCCTGGAACCGGCGTGGCCGGGGATCAGCACATCCCGCAGTTCCACCACCCGGCCAGGCAGGTTCACCGAAAGCGCCCCCACGGTGACCGTGCGGCCCAGGGCTTCGGAGAGACGGCTCTCGACCTGAGTTCGCAAAACCTTCTCGCCGAACAGGCCGAACAGGGTGAGAGCGACCAGACCGACCAGAGCGATGACCGCGAGGCTGATCCGGCTGAGGCGAGCGATCTTTCGTATCAAGACCTACATGATCGCAAAGGAACCCCTTTGCACTACATCGCACCCTGCGGCCCGAGGCCTGGCTCGGTCAGGTCGACGCGCCGGTAGTGGGTGATGCTGAATGTCCGGCTGCACGGTACCCAGAACGCCATGCTGCTCGTCCCGTATCCTGTTACCGAAAGACGCGGAGCCGGGCCGCACGCGACGACGCGCGGTGCGTCATCGCTACCTGCCGAGCCGCTCAATGGTCGCTGTGGGCCTGGGCGCTCGAGCGCGATGGCTACACCGCGTGCGGCTAGTTGCTGGAACCGCGGTACGGTGCCGCGTGAGAGTGCAGCTTTCGGTCATCGAGGCGAGTGCACTCTGTCGTGGAGGGCGCGGCGGCAAGCACCGGCTCACTCTGCAAGTAGCGACGCAGATCGGCGGCCAGGTCGAGGGGCGAGTCGTAGCGCCTCGTCCGATCCTTCTCGATCGCCTTCATGGTGATCCAGTCGAGGTCGCCCCGCAGATGCTGACCAGGGCCGAGCCTTCGGTGCGACGTTTGAGGGCGATCTCGTTCGCGTCGACACTCCCCGACGCGAAGCGGGTTCCATCGGGACTGGCGGCGATCGCAGTCGTTCTATCGCCTCCGGTTCGATTCTTCCGGCCGGCGCGTGGGGATAGAACCGGTACGTCATTCGGGGACTCGATGACGAGTCGGGTATAACGTCCCCATATGAAGAGACTGGAAGCTGTCCTGGGCATTTCCGCGGTGTTCCTGCTCGCGGTCGTGGCGGTATCCGCCCAGAAACCGCAGGCCGCGGTGCCCCCACCGAATCTGGCCGCACGAGGCGAATACCTGGCGACGAGCGTGGCCATGTGCGTGCAATGCCACTCTCCGCGCGACGAGAAGAACGAGATCATCGGAGCCCTCCGATTCACCGGTGCTCCGATTCCCTTCAAATCGCCGTATGCCAACCGAGAGTGGGCTTCCGTGGCGCCCAATATCCGCTCTCTTTCGGGCTGGACCGACGAGCAGATGGTGATGCTGCTTACCGAAGGCCGCGTCGGCGATCGTCCGGTCCCGAGGAGTCCCATGCCGCCGTTTCGTATGAGTCCGGACGACGCGCGCGCGATCATCGCCTTCCTGCGCGCGCAGTAGCCGGCCGTCGGCCGGGCTCAGGCCAGTTGCCGACCGCCGGAAAACAAAGCTCGCCGGCGAGCTTTGCACTGCATCGCACCAGGCGGCCTGAGGCTTGGCCCGGGTCAGTCGATAACGAGGAGAAGCGCGCCCATTTCCACGGCCTGGCCCTCCTTGACTTTGATCTCCAGGACCGTGCCGCTTTTCGCGGCCTTGAGTTCGTTTTCCATCTTCATGGCCTCCATGACGAGGATGCCGCGGCCCGCTTCGACCGCCTCGCCTTCCTGGACCAGGACCTTCACGATTTTCCCGGGCATGGGTGCGGTGAGTTTGAGGGGTCCTTTGTGCACGACTTTCCCGAGCGCGGTCCCCTTGACCGCGTCCTTGACCTCGACATCGAAGCGATCCCCACGAACCACCACGGCGTAGCCGTCCGCCGTTTTCTCCAGGCTGAGGTCGTGGGAAACGCCATCGACGAGGACGGAGAGGTCGTTTGGGCCCGTGCGGACGAGATCAAGGTCGATCGCCTTCTCGTCGATGGTGACGCGGTAGCGGCCCTGAGTCTCGCGCACTTCGATGCGAGCGGTGCGGGAGGCGGTGGTGGCGTCAAAAAGCATTGGAGGCGTTCCCGGTCACAGGCGGCTCACCGCGTCGCGGTTGCCGAGGCGCCACCATAGCGAACCGTTGGACGCCTTGTTCTCTGCCCCGCCCTTCGCTTGGCGGCGTCCACGATAGGTGGCGATCGCCGCCACCGCCATGGCGATTTGGGTAGCCCGCGAGCGGTCGTCCTTTTCCGCCTGGAGTCTCGCAACAAAGCCGGTATCGTAATCACCTTCGACAAACTTGGGATGCCGGAGCGCGCGATCGAAGAAGGGCAGGGTGGTCTTGATGCCGGTGACCTTGTACTCGGATACCGCGCGCAGCATACGGGCGATCGCGGCCTCGCGGGTTTCGGCGTGGACCACCAGTTTCGAGATCAGGGGGTCGTAGAACATGGGGACATCGAACCCCTCGTAGACCCCGGAATCGTCGCGGACGCCCGGACCCCCGGGCACGCGGAGGGACTCGATTTTGCCCGGATTCGGTAGGAAATTCGCCTCGGGATCCTCGGCGCACACCCGGCATTCGATGGCATGGCCGCGCTGGGTCAGGTCTTTCTGGGTGAAAGGCAGAGGCATCCCTTCCGCGATGCGGATCTGCATCTTCACCAGATCGATGCCCGTCACCATCTCGGTGATGGGGTGCTCGACC
>CAZFQH010000224.1:0-7005 GCA_964520805.1 uncultured Acidobacteriota bacterium
GGTATCCCCGGACACTCAGCCGGCAGATTACGACACCGGTGCTTTCCTCGTCGTTCGTGACGATCGGACCGTCCTTTTCGCGAACCCCGCGGCCCGCGCCATGCTGGCCCTGCCCGAGGATCTCCATCGGACCCGCTTTGACGAGCCGCTCGATGTCGAGAAAGTGGTCGAGCGGAAGATCAAGTCGGGACGCCGTTCCCTCGACGTTCTGATTCGTGCCAAGGCCATGGTCTTTGAAGGCCAGAAGGCCATGGGAGTGAGCTTGCGCGACGTGACCGAGATGCGCAATCTCGAAAGCCAGCTTCGACTCTCCAACGAGATTCTCGACCGCGTGCCGGCCGTGGTTCTGGTCGCAGATCCCACCGGTCGCGTCGCCTACGCGGGGCCCGGGATCAAGACCCTGCTCGGCTACGAACCAGCGGACGCCATGGGTGAAGGCTTCTGGAGCCTCGGCTGGCCCGATCCCGCGGAGGCCTTTCGGATGCGCGCCGAGTTCATGGTCGCGGCCTCCCGGGGCGAGGCAACCCCTGCTCCCTTCGAGGCGCGCCTGCTTTCGCACGAGAACGTGGAGAAAATTCTCTCGTTCCAGTTCGCCATCGGACCGGGGGGGACCCTTATCGCCGTAGGCCAGGACGTGACGGCCCGGAAGAGCGCGGAGAATGAAGGCTCACGCGCGCGTGAATCGGCGGAGGCCGCGACCGCTGCCAAGTCCGACTTCCTCGCCAACATGAGCCACGAGATCCGCACTCCCATGAACGCGGTCATTGGCATGACTTCTCTCCTTCTTGATACCGAACTCACCGCCGAGCAGCGGGACTACGCGGAGATCATCCAGAAGAGCGGGGAAGCCCTCATTTCCCTGATTTCCGACATCCTCGATTTCTCCAAGATCGAAGCGGGAAAGTTCGAACTCGATCGGCACAGTTGCTCGGCCGAAGGACTGGTAGAGCAGTGCCTCGACCTTCTGGCCGCCCGAGCTTCCCAGAAGGGTCTCGATCTCGCCGGCTTCGTGGATGCGACGGCGGCCATCGACTTCTGGGGCGACGGCACCAGGATCCGCCAGATCCTGGTCAACCTGGTGGCGAACGCCGTGAAGTTCACGGAAACCGGCGGGGTGATGGTGGAGGTGCGCCTTGACCACGAGACCCGGGAGCGCGAGGGCGCTTCGCTGTGGGCCGACCTGCTGGTCACGGTGAGCGATACCGGCATCGGTATTCCCGACGAGAAGCTTGGTCGTCTGTTCAAGCCCTTCTCCCAGATCGATGCCTCGACCACCCGGCGTTATGGGGGCACGGGTCTCGGTCTTGCCATTTCCCAGCAGCTTGCGGAGATGATGGGCGGTCGCATCTCGGTGGAGAGCAAGCCCGGCAAGGGGTCGCGTTTCTCCCTGGCGATACCGGTCGAAGTGATTGCCCGCACAAAGCAGCCCTATCTCACTCCTGCGTCCACCTGGCTTTCGGGAAAGCGTGTGCTGGTCGTGGCTACCGGAGCAATGACCACCGACGTGATCGCGCGTCTGATCGCGCGCTGGGGTGGGTCGCTCGTGCGGGCCGCGATCGGCGATGCCAGCGAGAGGCTGGAGCGTGGGGAGGTCTTCGATCTGGCCATCGTTGACCACAGCCGAGCCCTGGATGAACGGGCCGCGACCCTTGCGGAAACCGCCCTCAAGGCCCTTAAGGAACGCTGCGCGGACAAGGACGTACCGGTCATCTCCCTGCGCCCCATCGCGTCCAGGAACGTCGTGGCGACGCAGGGGATCTCCCTCGCGTCGACGATGACGCCGATCAAGGCGGCGGGCCTTTATCAGGCAGTGGAGCGGGCGGTCTTCGGCGCGCGTCGTCGTAGTCCGGCCGCTTCCAGGCCGTCCACTCCCGATCCGGTGACCCGTTCGGTTCTCTCGGTGCTGGTGGCCGAGGACAACCTGATCAATCAGAAAGTGGCTCGGCTCAGCCTGCAAAGCCTCGGCTTCGTGAAGGTGGACGTGGTCACCAACGGCCGCGAGGCTCTGGAGGCGATGTCCCGGCACGCCTTCGAGATCGTTTTTCTCGATCTGCACATGCCGGAACTCGACGGCATCGAGACCGCGCGGGCCATTCGCGCGAAGTATCTCGACCCGCGGCCCTGGATTGTGGCTCTTACCGCGAGTGCGATGGCCGGCGACCGCGAGAAATGTCTGGAAGCCGGTATGGACGACTACCTGGCCAAACCGCTGCAGCGCGATGCGCTGATAATGGTGGTGGATCGGGCGAAGGAGGCGATTGAAGGTCACCGCACGACACCATCTTCTCCTCCCGTTCAGAGGAGACGGCTCGGGGATGCGCTGCGGGCTCCCGCGCCAGTTATCGACGTGCGCGCCCTGGAACGCCTTCGCGCTCTGGGGCTGCCGAGTGGCGCCTCGGGTGCCGACCTCGTCACCGAACTCATCGACGCTTTCCTGCGCGAGGTCCCGGAGAAACTCGGGAAGATCTCACAGGCACTGGACACGGAGGACTTCCAGAAGGCACATCGTTTTTCACACTCCCTCGTTTCCGCGGCCGGGAATCTGGGGGCCCTGGGCGTGGTTCGGGCCGCGCGCGAACTGGAAACCCTCCTGCGCCTCAAGAATCTGGCGGATGGCCAGAAGGCCTGCATCGTCCTCAAACAGGAATTCGACCTCGCCGCGACCGAACTGCTCCGCGAACGCCAGAAAGTAGACTGACCCCGGTGCGACATCTTCTGACTCTGATCAAGGTCCGCATCACGGGCCTTGTCACCCTGACCGCCATGGGCGGCTACGGTCTGGCCCCCAACCCGGAGTGGGGCCTCCCGTTCATTGCGGTCACGCTGGGGGTCTTTCTGATCACCGCCGGTGCTTCGGCGGTCAACATGTTCATCGAGCGCCGCACCGACGCCTTGATGGATCGCACGATGAACCGCCCCCTGCCGATGAACATCCTCAGCCCGAAGGCGGCTCTCGCCATCGGTGGTGGCCTCAGTGTCGCCGGCCTTGCGGTGTTGCTCACGGTGGGCCCCATGCCCGCGGGCCTCGCCGCCTTGAGCTGGGCGCTTTATATCCTTGTTTACACACCGCTCAAGGGCAAGACCTCCCTCAATACGGTGGTGGGTGCCATCCCGGGCGCTTTGCCGCCTCTTATCGGATGGACGGCCACCGGCGCGCCGCTCACCATGCTGGCGTTCATCCCATTTCTCCTGATGTTCGTCTGGCAGATCCCGCACTTCCTGGCCCTCGCCTGGATGTACCGGGATGACTACGAGAAGGGAGGCTTGCAGATGCTCTCGGTGGAGGATAAGGAGGGCGGCATGGTCGGACGACAGGCCGTCCTGTACGCGATCTGCCTGGTGCCCATCGCGGCCGCGCCGCTCCTCGGCGAAGGTGGGTCTCCTATCGGCACGCTCCTGCTCATCGGCCTTTCGCTGATCTTCGTGGGATTCGCGGTCCGATTCGCCCGGGATCGGAATCGGAAGACCGCAGCCTCGTTGTTCGGAGTGTCGCTCCTCTACCTGCCCTGCGCCTTCGGCCTGATGTTCATGAGTTTTTAGGGTTTGGTAGGGGGTGGCCCCTGGGGGCTTGCCGAAGAGAGGCCGCCCTGCGAGATCGGAAACGGCCGGGCACCCACAAGGGGTGCCCCCTACGCTTCAGGGCCGGGGCTTCGCGCAACCCCCGTAGCTCAGGCGCGGAGGCGTTCTTCGGCGGCGTGGGGAGGGACGGCGACCGACACGTGCGGACCAAACTCCTGCTCCTTGTTGCGAAGGCGCTTTTCGAGCCCGAAGCGCACCATCTTGCTCAACATCTTGAGTTTCATTTCTCCGAACGGGTAGCGCTTGTCGCTCAGTGACTTGCACTCTTCGGGCAGCATGACCAGGCTCACGTGGATGTCGGGGGCGGCGCCGATGGGCAGGCCACGTTCCATGCACCGCTCATACAGGCGACGGAAAACCGGAATCATGTCCTCGGTCTTTGGCGGGGGGACGTTCTCGTAGTCGGTTCCGACCAGAGGGCGGAAAACGCAAACCGTCGGAATGGCGCCCACGGAAGTGATCCAGTCGATGGCGCGCATCGATGACTCGGGCGATTCGAGCCCAGCGATGATTTCTCCGTTCGTCACCCAGGGCTCGGTGAGCGGCCCCTTCTTCCCGAGATCCGCGCAGTAGCGGATGGCGTCGAGATACCTTTCAAGACCGTACTCGCGATTCTTCCCGGGACAGGTGTCCTTGAACTTGTCCTCGTCGAAGATCTCGAAACAGAAAGAGACCCGGTTCAGCCCCATCTCACGAAGACGGTCGTAACGCGACAGATCGTGGTGGGGCGGGGTCTGGATGCCGACGAGCAGCCCTACCTCCTTCTTGATCCTCTTAACGAAGGGCTCGAGGATGTCGAGGTAGGTCTCGCCTGTGTAGTGACCGGTATTGAAGTCCACGTAGGTGATGCCCGATTCGCGGCGGGCCGCCCAGATGACCTCCATGACCTCTTCAATGGATTTCTCGTTCGCATCGTCGATGCCGAGATTCAGACCTACGGAGCAGAACTTGCAGTTGGTCTTGGTTTTTTCCGTCCAGTATTCGCAGACCTTCGCCTGGTAGATCCCGAGATAGGTTCCTTGCAGGGTCCCGATGCGGGTCATGGGTTTGCCCGTGGCGGTTTTCCGCTCGTACCAGCCCGGGCGGGGGGCCAGATCGACATCGCAAAGGAAGAAGTCATCGAGATGAAGGCGGTAGGCGCCCGCTGAACGCTTGATCACGTAAGGAGAGTTCTTCGCGAAGGGCTCGCTCACGGGAACATTGGTCCACAGGCCGCCGGGAAGCAGCAACTCCAGGCCGCTGCCGAGGCCGGCCCGGGTTCGCAGGATCTTGCGCCCGCCATCCTCCTCGACCAGGCAGGAGTCGTCGAGACGCACTCCTTTGCAGTACAGATCCAGCTTCAACAGCGCCGGGTTCTTACGGACATCGGTTTCCATTCAAAAGTCTCCCCTGAAACGTCGTACGACCGATCAATGACACCCCGGAGCTTGCCAGACCGCCAGAGCCCCCGGGGGAGCCATTTGCATCACTCGGCCGGCGGAGATTGTCGCGCGTTAAACGAAATCGGCACATGACCGTCGTCATGTGAGGCGGTGAACCCTCGAGCGAGGCGCAGCGCGAAGCCTGGCTTGTACATGACCGTGGTCATAGGCCGCCGCCGCCTCCCCTGTCATGCTGCATTCATGACCACCTCGATGCCTCTCCCTTCCGGCGAAGCCCTCCGCCTGGCCTCACTCATCGCGTCCACCCCGGGGGGGATCGCGAGCCGGATCCTGGCGAAGACCAGCGGCGGCAACGTCACCCTGTTCGCCTTCGACGCCGGGCAGGGACTGACCGAGCACACAACACCCTTCGACGCCCTTGTGATGGTCCTCGACGGAGCGATCATCCTGACCATCGGAGGCCTTCCGGTGGAGGCCATTCCGGGCACCGTGGTGGTAATGCCGGCGAACGTCGCCCACGGCGTGGAGGCGAAGGAGCCCGCGCGGATGCTGCTCATCATGTTGAGGTGAGCGTGGGGTGAGAGGACTCGAAGATTCAGGGTGGCCTCCTCGATTGACGGCGCTATGATCCGCACCGTGACGCCCATAGAGTTCGCCACGAGCTTCGGGACGGCCTTAGGGGCAGCGCGCGGCGAGGGCTTTGCGGGAGTCCGTACTTCGCCCTCATCTCCCTTGATCTGTGCGTATGCTCCCCAATGCTATGTCTCCTGTGGATCGGGCTAGGGTGCTCCCTCGTCACCTGACCCTGGGCACGCTCTCCTTCGGGATCTGTTTCGCCGCGTGGGGGCTGATCAGCGCATTTGCCGTCCGCTTCCGGGAGCGGTTCGACCTCTCGGGCACCGAGACGGCGCTACTGGTGTCGGTTCCCGTGCTGCTCGGTTCGCTGGCCCGGCTGCCTATGGGGATCCTGGCCGATCGCTTCGGCGCCCGGACGGTGTTCTCGACCCTCATGCTGGTGGTGTCGGTTCCGGTGTTCCTGGTTCCGCAGGCTGACAGCTACCGCACGCTTCTCGTGACCGCGTTCTTCCTGGGCCTCGCCGGCTCGTCCTTCTCCGTCGGAGTGAGTTACGTCTCGCGCTGGAGCCCGCCCGAGAAACAAGGCGGCGTCCTCGGCGTCTACGGTATGGGGAACATCGGGCAGTCTGCAGCGGTCTTCCTGGGTCCGCTGTTCGCGGCGGTCTTTGGGTGGGAGCGCGTTTTCACCGGCCTCGCCGGTGGCCTCTTCATCTGGGGCGTGATCTTCTGGATGGTCGCGCGAGACGCTCCGGCGAAGGGCGCGCCCAAGGGCATCGGCGACATGGTCGCGTTGTTGATGCGCGAGCGAGTTGCGTGGGTTCTCTCCGCCTTCTACTTCCTGACCTTCGGCGGTTTCGTGGCGTTCGCGATCTACCTTCCCACTCTCCTGCGCGACGACTTCGGCTTGACTGCCGCCGACGCAGGGTTTCGGACGGCGGGCTTTGTGCTGCTCGCCACCCTGATGCGTCCTTTGGGCGGCACTCTGGCCGATCGAATCGGCGGCGCGCGCGTGCTGAACGCGGTCTTCCTCGGCGTGATTCCATTCGCGTTGCTGCTCTCCTGGAAATCGATGATCCCGTTCACGGTCGGGGCTCTCGGATGCGCGGCCCTTCTGGGCCTGGGCAACGGAGCGGTGTTCAAGCTCGTGCCCCAGTATTTCCCGAATGAAACGGGTGCGGTGACCGGCCTCGTGGGGGCGATGGGCGGTCTCGGCGGCTTCTTCCCTCCGCTGCTGCTGGGCTTCTTCCGCGATCAGGCGGGCGCCGTCTGGCCGGGGTTCATCCTCCTGGCCGCCACTTCCTTCGGCCTCTACCGCCTGAACCGCCGCGTTCTGCTTCCCGGACAGGAATCGCTCGAACTCAACCTCACCGAGGAACAGCAGCGGTTCGCGGATCAACTTTGGGCCGGCGGATGGGCCACCATGGCCGCGCTCCTGGGTCTGGGCGTCATCCCCGTGGTCAACGAGAAC